>NZ_JAAHIG010000159.1:0-19141 GCF_010692305.1 Moorena sp. SIO4G3
TAGGGAGTAGGGAGTAGGGAACAGGGAATAGGGAATAGGGAATAGGGAATAGGGAAAAAAATCTGTGTACCTCATAGCTATGAGAAACGCTATAGTTTTAGGAGATTGCTAAGAAGATAAGAAGTTGGAGTTAGGGAATAAGATAGGATTTTAGCTGGTTATATCAAGTTCTATAAAATGGACTTTTGGCTTACTAATTAAATCAATAGTCCTGAGGGTGTTCCATGACAAGAAAAGTCCATGACCAATTTGCCAAGCAATATCTTAAAGAACTCCTAGACCCACTTGGTAAGGTAGAAACGAGCTGGGAAGTAGCTGGGGAAGTCCAACAAGTTGATGTTTACTTTGTGCCATCCCCAGCACTAGTAACCAATGCACAAAACCTGGGATTACTCGGAGAACTGGCTACAACTCCTGCAATGTTTGAACCCTTCCGCAACCCAGTCACTAAAGCGGAGGTACTCAGTTGTATCGGTAAACTGGCGGAGGTTCATGGTCAACTGTTCCGTCAGGCTAAGCAAGCGAGCTCATGCCCAAGTTAGGGTCACTGAATTGCCTCGTTTATGGATTCTATCCCCAACCGCTTCGGAAGAGTTTTTGGAAAGCTTCCATGCTCAACCAGATCTGGTTAATTTTCCCAGAGGTATCTACTTTCTGGGGAAATCGTTGTATACGGCAATTATGGCGATTCACCAACTGCCGGTAACGCCAGAAACCTTATGGTTGAGAATTCTCGGTAGAGGTAGAGTACAACAGCAGGCGATTGAGGAATTGAAATCCCTGCCGAGTGAGAGTCAGCTCAAAGCCAATATCCTAGAATTAGTATATGACAAGAGGCGCGATATTAGAGGCACGTATAAAACAGAATCAAGACCTAGAGGAAGATGACCGGGAGTTAGTAATGCAATTATCTGGGATTTATCAACAACGACTTCAAGTGGCTACTCAGCTTGGCAAACTGGAGGGACTAGTCCAAGGTATGCAAAACGAACGCCGTAGTATGGTCACTTACTTATTGCGATCGCGTTTTGGTGAACTAGACCAGCAACTCCTCGCCATCATTGAGCCATTGATTGCACTCTCTCCAGAAGAATTTACCCCCCTATTGCTACAATTGTCTCGTGAAGAATTATTGGCTCGATTTTTGTAAGCTATCAGACTCAACTCCTAATAACTGGAGCAGTACGGGCATCAAATCCGCTAGCTTTGAGAGCATTAACGGTTACTTGGTCATCTTGCACCCAGTATTTAGAATCAAAACGGACAAATTGATACTGCTGGGGTGTAGGAATAGTTGCCAGTACGGGTACTTTTGCCTGACGTTTTTTACCGGAATGTTTTTGCAGAATCGATTTTAATTGGTTAAGGTTGTTTGTCGTAACTTCCTGAGGGGTAAGTTCTACTACTACTGTTCGTAAAGTTTCAATGAGCTCAGCATCCTCAATAATCAGTTGAATTTTTTCATCTCGCTCATCCACCTTTGCCCAAATAATTAAACGGGAATCGGCTTGCAGTAATGAACTAATTTTTTCGTAAGTTTTTGGGAATACAACTCCTTCAGCTTGACCGGTCAGATCTTCCATCTGCACAAAGGCCATGCGTTCATTATTTTTTTTGGTGAGGTGAGGCTTAACTTCAGTGAGCATCACAATAGCACTCAACGTTGTTCCCTTCTTTTGGTCTCCTAACTCGGCCAAACTGACAGGAGAAAGCACTTGAGCTACTGGACGGGCTGATTTTAAAGGATGGTCAGACACATAAAAACCCAGCAATTCTTTTTCCCAATTTAATTTTTCTTGGCGTGAAAAATCAGAAACTGGTGGAGCGCTGGGAGCAGATTCCCAAGCATTATTGTTCTGATTTTGATCTGGCTCAGAATTAGTGTTGCCAAAGAGATCAAAAATGTTCAGCTGACCACTTTCTCGGTCTTTGGCACGGTCTTGCCCCCAACTAATCACTGGTTCTAGGTCTTTGATAAGTTGCTGGCGGTTGGGCTGAATGCTATCAAAGGCACCACAGTAAATCAAGGCTTCCAAACCACGGCGGTTAAGGGTGCGCAAATCCACGCGATCGCATAAATCTGCCAAAGCCTTAAACTCACCACCAGTCTCCCGAGCCTTGATAATACAATTAATTGCTCCGTGTCCCAAATTCCGGATAGCTGAAAACCCGAACAATATACTATTAGAGATGGGGGTAAAATCAAAATCAGAACGATTGATATCCGGTGGCAAAATCTCAATGCCCATAGTTGAGCAAGTAGCAATATATTTCTGTATCTTGTCCGTGCTGTTACTACTCGCTGTCAGCAGCGCTGCCATATATTCAACTGGGTAATTCGCCTTGAGATAGGCAGTTTGATAGGTTACATAGCCATAGGCGGTGGAGTGAGATTTGTTGAAGCAATTGGAAGCAACCATACCGTTTGCCAAAATAAAGTTATGGTCGCTCTTGACACCAATATCATAGACAGCTTGAGTACCTAAGGATTTACGGCTGATGATTTTAACCATCGATTAAATTTACGGGGTAACTAGACTTTTACTTTTCCTGATTAGGGATTAGGGATTAGGGTTTAAATACTATAACCTAACATTATTAACCTAACATTATTTCTAATACCATTAACCATTAACCAACCACCATTAACCATTAACCTAACCCCTAACACCTAACCCTAAAAACTAAATTGACAGAGTACTAGCTTACTAGCTTTCTCTTGATTGCTGAACCTGCACCAATGACTCCCACCGCTAGTAACCCTAATACTGAGAAGGGTTCGGAGACAGGGGTAGCAATGATTTGTCCTCTAATTATCCCTGCTGGGTCATTTTCTGAGTGAAGATTCAAATAGAGATCCGTATCTGCACCAGGAGCAGTAGCCAGCAGTCCAGGAGCAATCTCACTCAAGGAAGTACTGGCAGGATCATCAAGATCCCAAATTCCTGAGATAGTGGTTGAGCCATCCGAGTTAAAGGTAACCGTGCGGTCATCATTATCCTGATCCGGAGCAAAAATACCAAAGACTACCGGACCATTTTCCCCACGGGGAGCTTGGTGAAAATGGAGCTGGGTAGCCACATCTAGAGCATTTGCAGGACTTGGTACATCCGCTAGCTGGCTAAAGTCCACACCAAAAACGTTAATACTGTAAGTCAGTTCAGTACCAGCATCATTGAGTTTTAAGCTAGCAGAGCCAGTTGCTGGGGATTGGGTAACCCCTCCAGGAGCGACTTCCTGAGCACTGTCCAATGTTGCTTGAAACAGGGTATAGGCGAAGCATTTGGATGGACTTACTAGGGTTTGAGCCTGCACTGATTCCCCAAAGGCTTCGCCCCTAGGACTTTTCTTGCCGCGCTCTGAGGACAACTAGGCGTGGATCTTCTTGGGGATTAGGCTAAAATATAAACTTTTATTACATTGTTTCTCAGAAACAGGACTAAGAGAACCTTCATTATTGTATCTTCATATAGATATCCATAAACCTTTTGTATAAATTCAAGGACAAACAAATGTTCGATGCTTTTTCCAGAGCAGTAGTTGCATCAGACCAAAAGGGTGAATTTCTCGGTGGTGGTGACCTAGATGCTCTCAAAGAATTTGTTTCTTTGGGAAACCGCCGTCTAGATGCTGCGAGCTTCATTACTAGCAACTCTAGTTGTATCGTGTCTGATGCTGTATCTGGTATTGTGTGCGAAAACGAGGGTCTGACAGCACCTGGTGGTAGTATCTATACCAATCGCAAAATGGCTGCTTGCCTGCGGGATGGGGATATCGTTCTACGTTATATCACCTATGCTATTTTGGCAGGAGATGCTTCTGTACTCAATGACCGTTGCTTAAACGGCTTAAAAGAAACTTACTCCGCATTAGGTGTTCCTACAGGTAGTGTCAGTCGTGCTGTCAACATTATGAAAGCTGCTGCTCTTGCCTTTGTAACTAACACAGCTTCTCAGCGCAAAATGACTGTAACTGAAGGTGATTGCGCCTCATTAGCTTCAGAAATTGGTGGTTATTTCGATGCAGTAACGACAGCGATTAGCTAACCTTAGCTGGTTAGACAAGTTTTAATGCTGATTAAAGGAGTTTTAATCAAGCTGTTGTTTGAGCTGCAATTACATTAATTGAAAAATAGGAGATAATTGAGTCATGAAATCAGTGTTAACCACTACGATTGCTTCAGCAGATACCGCAGGTCGATATCCCAGTGGATCTGATTTAGAATCTATTGCTGGTAATATTCAACGGGCTGATGCGCGTCTAGAAGCAGCAGACAAGCTAGCTTCCAACTACGAAGCCGTTGCTAAAGAAGCTGTTGATGCAGTTTATTCAGAATTTCCCGACGGAATTAGCAAAGGTTGCACTCCTGAAGTACGCAAAGACAAATGTCTTCGCGATGTAACTACCTACCTACGCTTAATTAATTATTGCTTAGTTATTGGTGGTACTGGTCCTCTTGACGAATGGGGTATTGCGGGAGCCCGTGAAGTTTACCGCTCCCTCGGAATCAATACTGCTGCTTATGTGGCTGCCTTCACTAAAGTAAGAGATCGTATCTGCGTTCCTCGCGATATGTCTGCTCAAGCTGCCACAGAATTGACTGGTTATATCGACTATTTAATTAACTCTATGTCCTAGGGACATTGCCATCAATTTAATTTGATGAGTTAATTCTCTTTATAAAACTCTGGGCAGGATGCTTAGCTTTATTGGTTAAGTTTACTGCTCAGGGTTATTTAAATTTATCAGTTGGTTTTTGATTGGTTTTTGACAGATAATTATGAATTCTACAAATGATCTTAACGAAGGACTTTTACAGGCAAGTAAAGATGGAGATCTAGAAGTCGTAAAATCCCTAGTAGCCCAAGGGGCTGATGTCAATGTTAAGGATAAAGAAAATGCCACTGCTCTAATGCGTTCTGTATCTCGTAACTATAGGGAGATTGTGGAATTTTTGATCGAGAAAGGAGCTGATGTTAATGCCATCAATGATTGGGATTATACCCCATTAAAATATGCTATCAAACTCAACTTAAAAGAAATCCAGCAAATTCTCAGGGATAGCGGAGCAAAAGAATAAATCACTATTATGATTGCTGAGATAAACGCTCAATTAATAGAGGCAGCTAAGAGGGGTGATACTAAGACTTTAGGTTTATTACTTGAAAACGTTACTAATATCGATGGAAAAGATAATCTCTTTGGTAGAACGGTATTGATGTGGGCAGCGCGGGAAGGGCAAACGAAGACCTTACAAGTTTTACTTGAAAAGGGTGCGGAGGTAAATGCGATAGATAAATATGGCGGAACCGCATTACAGGCAGCAGCATCATCGGGACATACAGAAACCGTAAAAATATTGCTCAACTATGGAGCAGATATTAACCCTCAAGATCAACATGGTTGGACTGCACTGATGATGGCAGCAGCTCATGGTCATATAGATGCGGTAAAAACCTTGCTTAAAGTTGGGGCAGATATTAATGCCCAAGACGAATATGGTTACACAGCATTGATGATGGCTCAAAAGCAAGGTTATAGCGATATTGTCAAACTGCTCAAATCCTCAATTTAAAGATGACTAGTCCTTTTCTCAACTTATTTCCTGGTTTATCAGAAGAAAAAGCGATTGAACTTTTGGAAACACCAGTAGAACAACTAAAAGAAAAATATCACCGTTATCTAGCAGCAGCTCATTTAGTAAACTTTCCTACGGAACGCTCAATCAAAGCACTAATCAAAGTTTTGCAAGACCCTAATCCTGCACGGGAAAATCGTCAAGCACAGCGTAAAGCAATAGAATCATTAGGACGCTTAAAGGTTAATCATGCCATCGAAGTCATGGAACCTTTCTTGGGGGATAATGATCGCTATATGGTAGAAAATACTGTTTGGGCAATCGGTGAGATTGGGACATCTAATCAGGACATTCTGGAAAAAATTGCTCAATTATTAGAGAAAAAAGGACAAATTTATCGAGTAATCATTCAAACTATAACTAAACTCAATTATAAACCAGCATTGGCAAGAATTGCTCGATTTACGGAATCAGAAGATTCTGCCATAGCTTGTGCAGCCATAGCTGCTACCTGTAAGTTATCAGGAGATGACAATCAAGTCCATCGAATTATCAAATTCTTGAATGATAAAAACATTCACGCCCGGCGAGGAGCGATTCAAGACCTGATGGATTTAGAATACGATTTGGCTATTCCTGATATAGCTGCTGCTCCTGTTTCCCAGTCTCTACGTCTTCGGGGAATGCGATTTTTAGCAGATCAGGCACAAGAAAAAAGAACCGTTGATGATTCGGTAATGGAATCGAGTTTTGATTTAGCAATTTGGGATCATCCTCAAGACCTTACAATGGCTTATGAATATCCCCAAAAACCGAGTTTGGAAAGAGTAATTCAAGACCTCTACAATACAGATTTTGCCTATTGTTATTTGGCAAGTAAGGCGATGCTGGATTTTTACCCTAATGCTGGAGAAATATTAAAAAAATCTTTTGACGAAAACGCTCAGGAAGATTACGGAGCTCACTACCATATTATTAAACTATTTGGTTGGTTGAAATACGAACCTGCTTACGATCTCTTTGTGGATACGTTACTGAATTTGGGAGACAAATTTGTCAAATCGAGAATTGCTGCTGCTATCTCTTTAGGTAACTTAGGTAACAACCAAGCAATTCCCCATTTAAAAGCTGGTCTTGAAAGTAAAGTTTGGAAATTAAAGTATGCTTGTTTATTAGCATTAGATTATTTGGGTGATTCAAGTGGTCGCGCTCTTTGTGCTAATGACTCTGATTGGCTGATTCAACTAAAGGGCAAGAGTTACCCCCCTCAGGGTAAGCGGGGTAGGGAGGTAGACCAGGGAGATTAAGGGACTTGATGTCCCGAAAATCCCCAAACCCCAAACTATGTTATTTAGTAAACTATGTTACATTAGTATATTTAAAGCCAGAACGAAAATCATATTTTTCTTGTTTGTCGTAAGGGGTGCAGGTTGACTGAGAGTACTCAGCTAATGACTTAAAACCTGGCGGACAAAGTGCTGGACAGATCTCGTTAACATCCTCCCTTTGAGGACAGCTGTAGACTCCTGCCCAGCGATTCCTAAATCTCCCCTTAACCTCTTCGGAGAACTGAAATCCTGCTTGTTGGGCAATACGGATAATTTCTTCGGGCTGGGCATCTTTTAATTGTGCTTTCAATGATTGATCTTTTTTGACAGCAACAATAAAGTCCATGAGTTGTTGTTTAGACATAAAAAACAAGATCTTTTCTAAGTTGTTAAGTTTATGTGTTGAGCCCGAATTTTTTAATCCTGAAACATTTCTGCTGAGTTAGGTCAGCGACCAGTGTTAAATACCAGCCAGTGTAAAATTATACAATCCTGTCCCACTATTCAAAAAAAATTAAAAAAAATCCCATCTATCTCATCTCGATGAGATAGATGAGATTTAATCATTAGTTTTAAGGTAACCTAGGACAATTGCTGCTGGTCACAGAGGAGATTTTTAAAGTGCCTCAGTAATGCTAAGAATCTTACCTCCTACTCCATGAATATTCTGAAATGCTTTTGACATACAATCAAAGCTTACTGTTATCTGTTGTTTGCTGACTTTTTGCGCACGAGCGAAGTCGTTGGAACTAGAATAGGTAATCTTAAAACGTTTACCAGTATTGTCATAGTTCGCACCATTGCCCATAGCAAGGGGCTCGATTGGAGTAGCCATATTGGAGGCGACAGAGGTAATTAATTGAGCACTGTTATTTCTGTCGCTAGTAGGAGAACCTCTTAACAAGGAAAACATCCGATTGAAGCTTTCGTTGTTGAGACCAACTTGGGAACGAATATTACGAGGATAAGGAACAATATATTCTCCAAAGTTCAAAATATATTCTTCGCTATCGATGTAGGAGTCAATCTCAGCATCATATCCTTGTTCGTAATAGATTTGAACGTGGTCTTGAATTTCTTGTTGAGATTGAGGCGCACGACCTAACAAATGTTTGAAATTCAGTTCAATAAAGCGGTATGGAGAAGAGGAATGGAAGAAAAGTGACTTATATAAATTGGATTGAGCGATTATCCTCACAAACTGACGAACAGTAATGTCA
Source organism: Moorena sp. SIO4G3 (assembly GCF_010692305.1). NCBI lineage: Bacteria > Bacillati > Cyanobacteriota > Cyanophyceae > Coleofasciculales > Coleofasciculaceae > Moorena > Moorena sp. SIO4G3. The sequence continues at coordinate 8,127 of NZ_JAAHIG010000159.1, forward strand.
TCATCCCGGAGAAGTGCTTCAGCACTTTCCAGACGTTGTTCTTCCATTAAATGCTCATTTCCCAAGACTTGCTTGTAAACAGCCCTAATGATGATTTGTAAATCCTCTTCAGTCTGATTAGGACGCATTTCTAAAGGGTCTCCTTCAAAGGCATCCAAACCGAGGGTTGCCGAACGAGCTAAATTTCCCATCCACTTTCTCCTAAATACTAAAAAAGCTTAACTTTTGAAATTGTTTTTAATTGCTTGATTAAGCAATCCATACTAAAAATAACCAATAGGTGCGATCTTGTCCTAATTTATGAGAAACAAATTTACAAAAATTATTATTTGGAAAATTTGGTGGTCGATCAGCACCGTGTGGGATCGCTGATCAAGTCATGCCAACTCCAGGTTGCGTCAGCTAACCCGGCCCTTTCTGCTGCAGTATTGCCCTTGCGACTATGGACCCAAATCGACTTGAAATCCCTGACCATCAACCTGACTTTGGCCTCAGTCTACTCCCAGGCTTGAGCAAATTTTTGACGACAATAATTGGTTGGCCATCCTGTACTTGATCTAGGACACTGGCTAGGTTAGCTCTGACTTGAGAAGAGGTAGTTTCTCGACTAACATCGTAGCCCTCAGCCTGACTTAATACAATAGTATTGTAAATACTGAAAATTGGAACTGGGCTAGACTGCGTTCGCGTAGCGGCTCGTACCGAGCATCGCGTAGCGTGGCCTACGGCCAATCGCTTTTAGCGGAAGCGATCGCATTCTCAAACCCCAATCCTACGAAGCTCAGATCTGGCACCTGGCCCATGCAACCTGTTGACTATACCACCCTGATCGCTGCTTGTTCTGAGTTGCGTGCTACCTGGGTACCAGGACGTACCGAACAAGTCTATCAACGCGATCGCTACACCATTGCCATCGCCCTACGCACCCTAAATGGTCGAGGTTGGCTCACCATTTGTTGGCACCCCCAAGCTGCCCGAATTTGCATAGGAGATCCACCACCAAGGGTTCCCGACACCTTCACCTTTAGTGACCAACTGCGGCACCAGTTAGGTGGCTTCGCCCTAATTGCCATCAAAACCATTGCCCCTTGGGAGAGAGTATTAGACCTGCAATTTGCCAAACGCCCTGGAGAAGCTGCGACTTGGCATTTGTATGTAGAAATTATCGGCAAATACAGTAACCTAATCCTCACTGATGCTGACAATCTGATTGTCACCACTGCTCATCAAGTCAGTAACCAGCAATCCAGCGTCCGTACTATTCAAACCGGTCAACCTTACGAACTCCCACCAGCCCTGACTGGCACTAGCCCCAGTTTGACTGAACCCTACCAGAGCTGGCAAGAACGAGTCAGTTTGATACCAGGAGCAGTAGCAAATCAGTTACTCAAAAGTTATCGAGGATTGAGTCCCACCCTCGCTCGCTCAATGGTACAAGCAGCTGGTTTAGACCCAAAGCAATCCACCGAAAACCTAGAAGAATCCGACTGGCAAAACCTATTTCAACGCTGGCAACAATGGTTACAAACTTTATTGAACGTTAGCAACTTGTCTACAGACAACCTTAAACCTGCCAACCTTAAACCTGCCAACCTTGGCCAAAAGGCCACGCTACGCGAACAACCTGCTAACCTTGGCCAAAAGGCCACGCTACGCGAACAACCTGCTAACCTTAAACCTGTCAACCTTTTTCAGCCAGGCTGGACAAACCAAGGATATACGGTAATGGATTGGGGAATAGTTAAACCAGCTAAAAATATCCAAACCTTACTCAATTCCTATTACACCAACCAGTTCAATCAACACGAGTTTTCCCGGTTGCATAACCAACTGACTCAGAAGCTAAATAATAATCTACGAAAACTACGGCAAAAAGCCTCTAGCTTTAACGAACGTTTACAGCAATCTGACCAAGCTGACCAATCCCGAGAAAAAGCTGACTTATTAATGGCATATCTCCAGGATTGGCAACCAGGGATGAAATCCATCACTATACCGGACTTTGAAACCAACCAGCCAGTCAAGATTCCCTTAAATCCTGAGAAAAATGCTGTCCAAAATGCCCAAGCTTTCTACAAGCGACACCAAAAACTGAAACGAACTCGCGATGCCGTTGAGCCATTACTAAAAGAAGTACAGGATGAAATACAGTATTTAGAGCAAGTCGAGGCATCATTAACTCAGCTAAATACCTATAACACTCTAGAGGACTTACAAACCCTACAGGAAATCCGCGAAGAGCTAATTGGGCAAGGATATTTAGAAGCTTCTGCTCAAAGGAGTCGTAATCTATCCGATGTCTCACAGCCCTATCGATATCAGACTCCCAGTGGCTTTGAATTATTGATTGGTCGCAACAATCGGCAAAATGACCAGCTGACATTTCGCACAGCTGGGGATTATGACCTCTGGTTTCACACCCAAGAGATTCCTGGGAGTCATGTACTACTGAGATTAGAGCCAGGAACAGTAGCGGATCCAGCAGATTTGCAATTTGCTGCTGATCTAGCCGCTTACAACAGCCGGGGGTGTCAGAGTGAACAGGTACCAGTTGTTTACACGAAACCCAAATATGTCTACAAGCCCAAAGGCGCTAAACCCGGCATGGCGATTTATAAGCACGAGCAAATCCTCTGGGGCCGTCCTGATCAAGGTCGTGATTATGTAACCAATCCCCACGGCTAGAAACCGGGGGCTTTTAGTAGCCCTGTACAATATCTGTTAGAGAACAAGATAAGTACGAACCTCCGGGCAGGGTTACACTCTGCCCCAATAACTGGATCATCTTAGAACCATTGAAATCGGCGTCCCCATTCCATCCACAGGCACCACATTTGTAGCGCTTCCGGGACCTATAGGACTTACCTTTTACTGGATGGATGTGTAGGCACTTATGGCATGTCTGAGAAGTATAACGGGGATCCACAAAGACAACTTTTACTCCAGCCTCTAAAGCCTTGTATCGTATAAATTCACGAAGTTGGTAAAAAGCCCAATTATTAGACCTTCTTCTTTCCTTTTTAGATCTTGGCTGGAGATTTGTTCTTTCCCTGATACCCGTTAAATCTTCCAGAGCTATAACCGCCCCTTGAGATTTCGCCAGTTCTACGATGGACTTGCTTACATTGTGATTAACCCAAGCCTGGAAACGCCTTTCCTTGCCCGATAGCCGTCTCTGAAGTTGGCGACATCTCCGCCTACTACTTCTTGTGCCCTTCGAGGCTTTGTGCTGGATTTGCGATCTGACTCTGGCAAACTTATCCCTAACTTGCGTGATCTGATTTCCAGAAAAACTCTGATTTTCGCTAGTTACAGCAATATCCGTACGTCCTAGATCAACCCCAATCACTTTTTTGACTTTTTGGGGCTTAGGAGCCTTGTCTTTTACCTGGATATGGATGTAGTAATTGCCATCACGATGCTTGCATAGTTTAGCTGAAGTAGGTTTTTTGTCTTTGAGCTTACCGATTTGGTAGCTTCCAATATGCAGAAGAAACCTTTCTCTCCCACCCACTAAAGTCAAGCTAACAGTTTGGTCTTTTTCTCTATAACTAAAAATTCTTGCATCGTAATCAGCACTGGTCGGACTAAATTCTAATACCGGTTTATTTTTGTGCCTAGCAGTTTTTCTGTTCGCAGCTACACGTCCGCAAACTCTCACCGCTAGATTAGCACTCAAGCTGTAGGTCTCTCTAATGTATTGATAAACCTGGGCTTGTATGGTGTTTTTGCTAGTTATGGATGACTTGACCACAGCATTAGTATAGTTGCAAGCATCGGCAAATCCCTTGAGTGTAGCCTCGATCTTCTTGGCTTGATCAGGGGTTGGTTGAATCTTGCAAACTATAGTCAGTACTGTGTTTTTAATCTCCATTATTTCACATGTGAGTATCTACATTTATTCTAAATCAAGATGGGTGGATATTCCGGAAGATTTATTAGCCAACCTCAAGGGTATTGAACCCTTGAGCTTTGGTCATGCGGGGCGCGTTGACCTTTGGTCACGCTGCGCGAACGGCTGGCTGCGGGGGATTATCCCTTAGGGAGGGATAATCCCCCGAACCCCCTTTTGTCGGTGATGAAATCTGCCTCAACCAAAAAAATGTAAACTTTAATTACAAAAAAGAACGTATTCTCTGTTACGATTAATTTAAAGAAGAAATTTTTAGGCTGTCGGTTTGGGAACGCGCAGCCTGGATTTTCCTCATGGAAAACGACGACGTATCTCTAATTAATTACGTGGATCATACCAGCTGTCTCCACAGCTGGTGATTTTTTTAATAAAAATTAACACATATAGCAATCCTCAATTGGGTGAGGTACAAAATCCTGGTTTTTAGGGAGTAGGGAGTAGGGAGTAGGAAAGTCAGAACACAAAAGGCTGAATGCTGATAACTGAACGCGCACGCGTGCGCCTAGCGCTTATGCTGAATGCTTAGGCTATTTGGTATCAGCTTGCATCCCGTTTCCCCTTGGTCAATCAGTTGCACACCAAAAACCTCAGCAAATTTACCACACAGATCTAAGCGTACCTGTTCCACACTAAGATCGGCAATAAACTGAGCTAGACTACCCACCGGTTTATCCGCAATGCCGCAGGGAACGATATGATTAAAACCTGCAAGGTCAGGACAGACATTCAAAGCAAAGCCATGCATGGTAATCCAGCGCTTCACCTTAATGCCAATGGCAGCAACTTTACATCCTTCTAGCCAGACACCAGTCATCCCAGCCACCCGCTCACCCTTGAGTCCATAGACAGCCAACACCTGAATCAAAACTTCCTCCAGCTGTCTGAGGTACCAGTGTAAATCTTGGCGATAATACCGGAGATTGAGAATCGGGTAGCCTACCAGTTGTCCAGGACAGTGGTAGGTCACTTCACCACCACGCTCTATCCGATGCACGTCCGAGTTAACCTGATTGGGATCGAATTTGAGAAAGTCAAGACGGGATCCTTTTCCTAGGGTGTAAACCGGTGGATGCTCCAGCAACAGGAGAATATCATCCAAACTGGAATCTTGGAGCCGTTGACTAACTAGCGATCGCTGTTGCTCCCAAGCCACTGTGTAAGGGACTAAGCCTTGATGACTAATTAAACATTTACGCACGATCTTTAATTATCTCATACTTTATGCGCTATTTTATCAATGTCAACGAATGCAAAGGAATTTAAAGAGAAATCAAAAGTTGATGTTCTCTAGAATACAAAGTGATAGGGTAAGAGTATGAAGCAATAGCAGATCTCCCCAACCTCCACTGCTATTGTCAAGCGCAAACGTTACGAGATGGAGTAGTCAGTATGAAGCTTGTTATCCAAGGTAAAAACATCGATATCACCGATGCAATTCGTGACTATGTACATCAAAAAATAGAAAAGGCGGTCAATCATTTTCAAAACATTACCAATCAGGTGGATATAAATCTATCGGTGGCTCGTAATCCTCGGATAAACCCTAAACAGACAGCTGAAGTAACCATTTATGCCAATAAGACAGTGATTCGTGCCCAAGAGGGTACTGAAAACTTGTATGCCAGCATTGATCTGGTGGCTGATAAGATTCATCGTCAACTGCGCAAATATAAGGAGAAGCTGCAATCTCAGAAAACCCGTAATCAGGCCAAGACAGAGGTAATACTAGAAGAAGAATCGGTGCCAGTTGATCTGATTAGCGATCGCACTCCTGAGCTACCGGAAGAAGTGGTGCGCATGAAGTATTTTGCCATGCCGCCAATGACTGTAGAGGAAGCTTTGGAACAACTAGAGCTAGTAGACCACGATTTTTATATGTTCCGGAACATTAAAAGCGGGGAGATTAATGTAATCTATGAACGCAATCATGGCGGATATGGAGTAATCCAGCCCCGTCATGGCAATGGAAAAACTCACCACACTAACGGTAAGGTGCCTCAAAGCCTTAGTGCTGCCGCAGGATTCTTATAAAAACTCGGCTGTTGGTTAAAGGTTGACCGTTGACCGTTGACCGATCACTAGAGTTAACAAAATCTTCTCAAAGCTCCACACCATCTTAAAAGCTTGGTGTGGGGTTGTTTGCTATCACAATTTATGCCTGACGTTATGGTGTTTCCATTGAAATTTGAATTGTGAGAAGGAAAACCAGCTGAACAACCCTGCTCTTAGCACAGGGTTGTTCAACTGGGTTTTGGGATAAGATTAAGAGGGAATTTTATGGTAAGGACATGGATAGAAATAAACAGGACTTACCCCAGCCAGCTGGTTATTGACGGTAATTACACCGATTTAAACCTTTGATGTATTACCAGAAACCAGGGTTTAAGGGTCTTGGTGCGTAAGTCCTGATCAAGTTAACTGTGTTAAGACCTGTGTAAGATGTGTGAAGGCATTGAATCCTCTTCTATTGCCTGATAGGCAAGTTTATTGTTCCCAAGTCTTAACAGTTAACTTGAATTTTGCTCTACTATTTACACCTACCCTATCTCCCTTAACTCCCCTCCTTGCCTCACCTGACTTTTAACGTTCTGCCTTTTTTTTTCATGGAATTTTTGACCATATTCCTATCAGGCTTAATCACTGTCATTTCTGGGGTGGGTTTCATCCTCGACAAGGTGATCGAAAGCAATATCCGCTCCCAGTTTTCCCAGGTCGAGCAATTGCAAGTCCGAGTTAACAACACTCCCAATTATCAAATTTTGCCAGGCAAAGTAGACCAGGTTTTAATTGCTGGTAAGGGGTTATGGCTGACGCCAGATATCCGGATTGGTCTGTTGGAATTAGAAACTGATCAGATTGACCTTGATATAGAGAAGGTCCGTAACAGTGGTAAAGACTCACTAGCGAACTCTCTGAGGCAACCGCTACAAGCTGGAGTGCGTCTAGTTTTAACCGAGTCAGATATTAACCAAGCTCTAGAGTCGCCGGAAGTTAGAGAACAATTAAACGATTTGATCAATGCTGTGATCAGTCGTGGCAGTAGGCGTTATAAACTACTGAATTCACAAGTAAACTTCCTAGAGAACAACCGTATTTATTTACAAGTGACATTACAGCAAGGAGATAATCAACCCCTAGAGATTATCTTAAACTCCGGTGTGGCCATCCTGAGCGGGAAAAGCATACAGCTAATTGAACCAAAGTTGTCGGTTGATGGGAACCCACTGCCTCCTCAGGTAATCAAATTATTTGTTGGTAGTCTTAGCCAGCGTTTAAATCTGAGCAATATTGAAGATGAAGGTATCACAGCCCGAATCTTACAATTCCAGTTAAATCCTAGTGAATTAGAATTAGCAGCATTTGTGCGGATTAAGGAGTAAACCGTGTTAAGTATTAAATATAAAATATGAAGGATGAAATATCAAGCATGAAGTATCAAAAAATCAATTGGGTTTCGTGCCACTAGTCAGATCTGAGCACAGCCAATCAAATTACAGTAAATCAACCTTTTGATTAATCAGTTATTATGCATGACCAACAAGACGATCGTGGTATTCCTCTCGGTGTGATTGCCAGTATTTCCATCCTAGTCTTAGCAGCAGCAGGTGGAGGTAGCTGGTGGGCATGGCGTTCACAGCAATCTTCTCCAGAAGTGCCTGTGACAACTACACCCGAGTCATCTACACCCAAGTCATCTCAGACTATACAACCCACAACTGACAAACCCTCAACTAAGGAAAAAATTCAGGTCTATTGGCTCAATGATGTTGATAATAAAATTGTTTTAATTCCCAGTCCAATTCCCTTAAATAATAAGACCCTTAACAAAGGTGAGATCTTAGAGAGCGCATTCAACAGTTTATTGGCTGGGCCGACCAATGGGACATTTACTACCACTATTCCCCAAGGTACAAAACTACGGGGTGTTTCTCTCAAAAGTGATGGTGTTCATGTAGACTTGTCCCAGGAATTTACCGTTGGTGGAGGCAGTAGCTCCATGAGTGGTCGTCTGGCCCAAGTTGTTTATACAGCAACCAGTCTCGACCCCAATACTCAAGTATGGATTCAGGTAGATGGGAAACAACTAGAGGTTTTAGGTGGAGAAGGCTTAATGCTTGATCAACCACTGACTCGCCAAGATGTCGATCAAAACTTCCCACTCTAGAGGTTTCCCAGGTTAGACTGCTTTGAGCAGTTGCTCACTAGCGTTGGATGAAAATTTTTCAACCGACGCTGCGGCAAATAAATATACGTTGGCAGACCTATAATTCGCATGCCCAGCAAACCTATTTTCGCTTCTAGCAGCTATTATTAGCTTGACATCTGTGAAACCTATCTAAGGAGTAATGCTTAGTCAGGTTTAATCCGCATTAATGCTTGACCATATTCTATTGGTTCTCCATTTTTAACCAAAATTTCCATTACTTGTCCAGTCACTTCTGCTTCAATTTCGTTCATCAGCTTCATAGCTTCAATAATACAAACAGTTTGACCAGCACTAATGCGTTCCCCTACCTCCACAAAGGGGTCTTCATCAGGAGCAGGAGCACGGTAAAATGTCCCGACCATGGGTGACTTAATTTCCTCCCACTTTTGATCTACCCCTGGTGGAGGTACTGGTGGTTCTGGTTTTGTTACTGGTGTTGGCGCTACCTCTACCGGGCCTGGAGTGATTTGATAAGGAGTGCTAGCTCCACCGGAATCACTAGTAGGGGGGATACTGACCCCTTTACGCACTGTGAGTTCAAAATCATCACTCTTGAGGGTCAGTTCTGTAATATCGGTTTGAGCAATAGCAGCTAGGAGATCACGAAGTTGATTGATGTCTAATGCCACAATTTTTAAAAAGAGGTTAGGGTCTTGGGCCTAAAGGCTAAGGATGAAGATTTTTTGGCATTATTTTGCCTTAGTAGTCAGGTGAGTCCATTATCTTGATTGCCATGATCTATTCAGGGCATCAAATAAAGGCATCAAAACAATTTACTCGCGACCAAGATAAGAATCATTACGGGTATCGATTTTAATGCGCTCTCCTATGGAAATGAATAGAGGAACCATCACCTGAGCTCCTGTTGAAACCTTGGCTGGTTTGGTACCGCCAGTAGCGGTATCACCTTTAACACCAGGATCAGTATCGACTACTTCCAACACTACAGAATTGGGAAGTTCTACTTCTAGAATCTGGTCGTTCCAGAACAGGATGTTCACCTCCATTTCTTCACTGAGATACTTGGAGCGATCGCCAATCTGTGATTCAGTTAGACTAGTTTCCTCGAAGCTTTCCATATCCATGAAGACATATTCATCGCCATCTTTGTAGGTATGCTGCATGGCACGTTTTTCCAGGTTTGCCTGGGGTACTGTTTCCCCAGCCCGGAAGGTTTTCTCTACAACATTCCCTGTCTGGACATTTTTTAGTTTGGTACGAACAAAGGCGGAACCTTTTCCAGGCTTGACGTGGAGAAATTCCACCACCCGCCATACGGATCCATCTAACTCAATGGAGACACCGGTGCGAAAGTCGTTACTAGAAATCATTAACCTGCTAACTCGGGCAGAACAATCGGCATCTTATTTTACCCTTGAGAGGTTGAAGGTTGAAAGTTGCACTAAAGAGGTTAACGTAAAGATTTGTCCCAAAGTGGTGCGGCAAGGGACTTGTCAACCCTAAACTAAGCGATACTTTTGGCCAATCACCTCAAAGCTAGTGAAATCATCGATGGGGGGATAGGAACATAGGGAGAGGGGGATAACCTGTCTAGGGGAGTGGGTTATTGCTGTGATCGGTGAGAGCCCCAGGTGAAATACCCACGCTAACGGCTCAACAGTATCATAAACTACCTTGACATGGGAAGATATGAGATGAAGTTTTGATACGTTGTGGATCAGCCTTGACACCACTGGTGTAATGCTTGGGGCAATTATTTTTTATGAAACGTTTAAAGATCTCTTTGCCAGATTGGTGGAAACGCTTGACCAAGACTACCCTCTTGGGGCTGCTGTTAATGTCCCTTTCCTTAGGTCTGAGTGGAGCTTGGTGGAACTTTAAGTTTAACTTTGGTAATCAAGAACCTGCTCGTGAAAGTCGATTACCAGGGGGTAATGCCATTACTGATGGTAGAGCTCTGTTGCGCTACGGCTTACCGATAGATAATCAGCCAGTGCGGAAAATACAAGCCAGTTTGGAGGATATTTCTCAACAAATGCGGGCAAAACGCTGGAGTCCCATCACCAGCGATATTACTAAAGCTGCTGTGGTTTTAACTAGTAGTGATCAGAAATTGCTAGCGGACATTCCAGATGCCAGAAAACCCCAAGGCGAAGCCCTAATTGCCCAGATCCAAGCCGAAATTGCTAAGATTCGAGAAGCTGTGGAGGCTAAAGACAAGGAAAACGTCTTGATTGAGCGCGGGATACTCTTGCATCTAGTTGGGGAACTGGAACAATTGATGGTAGAGGAGTTTCCCTTTGAGGTACCCCCAGAGTATAGTAACTTACCTCAACTTAAGGGTCGCGCTACCGTGGAAATGACCACAAAAGAAGGTTCCTTGAGAATGGTGGTAGATGGTTACAATGCTCCAGTCACAGCCGGTAACTTTGTGGATTTGGTACAGCGGGGTTTCTATGATGGTCTAACCTTCAACCGTGCTGAAGATAACTATATCCTCCAAGCAGGAGACCCTCCAGGAAAAGCGACAGGCTTTATTGACCCGGAAACTGGTGAATACCGAGGGATTCCCATAGAAATCATGCTTAAAGGAGACTCGGAACCGGTTTATGAGTTTACCCTGGAAGAAATTGGTCGTTATCGTGAGCAACCTGTGCTGCCCTTCTCTGCTTATGGTACCCTAGCTATGGCACGTCCTGCAGAAGACCCCAATGGTGGCTCTTCTCAGTTTTTCTTCTTCTTGTTTCAACCGGAACTTACCCCAGCTGGTATTAACTTTATGGATGGGCGCTATTCTGTCTTTGGCTATGTGGTAGAAAACAAAGAGTTACTCAGACAGCTCAAACGAGGGGATGTAATTGAGTCGATGAGAGTTATTGATGGGGCTGAAAATTTAGTTGAGCCCCAGGCATAGCTATCAAGATAGGTTATAGA
>NZ_JAAHIG010000016.1:0-36589 GCF_010692305.1 Moorena sp. SIO4G3
TCCCTTAATAGGGGACATCGACTGTAACAATGCCCGGAGGGTAGGGAAAATCCTCCTTTCTTGATGCAATAGCGAGTGGGGGAAACCCCCAAGACCGCGCTGCATCGCTAAAAACCCAATCATCAACCAACAATTGGTGTGTGAACCCAGCAAGACACAACTTGAGAGAAAAATGGTACGGCGGGGCACGCTGAAACCAAGTGAAACGGGAAAGTAACGGACTATGCACATGCACTTTCCAATAAGTAACTAAACGCCTAAGGAGACTAGCCCGCTGGGTCTTTCGTGAACTAAACTAGATTCTTGGTCTTGACGGGATAATGGTTTAGATATTGCCATTTGGACACGGAGGTTTAAGGCCGGTCGTAGATCTAGGAATCCCCGTCTTTTTAAAGCGGGGAGTGTCAACTAGGGAGAAATTTACTCTTAGCCAACAGCCAGCTGAGACGCTGATGGCAAGATCTACAGGTGCGACCCGTGGCGAATTTAATAATTAGATGCGGAAAGCGCACCTAAAAAGAAAACCCCCGAACCGTGAGCTTCGGGGGTAATTATTAGGGTGCATCTACCATTTCTTTCTTCTGAGTTGCTTCTCCAGTATCCGGAAGGTTTAGGAGGGGATGATTGACGACTGGCGGCAAGACCGTTGCTCGAAAGCTGTATTAATTATCAATTATCAATTGACTCAAGCGCCTTATGCGCTATGCGCACGCTACTTGAGGTGCCGTCAGCGGTCAGCCGTGAGCCAATGGCTCACGCTGCTTGAGGTGCTTATTTTATTCAAAAGCACCGATTGCGCTACGCCCATTAGCTGAACGCGCACGCGTGTGCGTAGCACATAAGCTGTTGGCGTAGCCTGGGCGTAGCGCATAGGCTTACAGTATTTATGCTTAAAATAACAAATCTAGAATATCGGTAGTAAAAAAAACCCCCGAACCGTGAGCTTCGGGGAGTAACTATCAGGGTGCATCTACCATTTCTCTTTTCTCGGTGATTTCACGTATATCCGGAAAAGTGACTCACTAATTGATTTAGAGGAATCTACAAAATCCTTAGATAGCTCGCAGGGATTGCTTTGGTAACTATAGGCCGATCAGAAAACCCCGGAAACTGGAGCTCCGGGGGTAATTATCAGGGTTCATCTACCATGCTTTTATTCTAAGTGATTTTACTGAGATTTTAACAAATATATTTATTGACATATATAACCAGATGTGCTAAAGAATAATCAAGTTATAGAACAGTAAGTCAGTTGACGCTCTAGGTAACACAGGCATTACTTGAGCTATAGCACTACACGCGCTTATCACCTGATTGAGGGGTGTTCAGGATAAGTCATGTACTTGCAGCAGTCAGCCCAATGCTTAAGTTTTCCTGGATTGTTGAGCTAACTGCGGAAAGGTTCATAGCTAAATGCTGACGTCACAAGATAGGATTATCTACAAGGTGAAGACTATAGACCCACGCAACTATGCCACGCACTCAACGCAACGATAACTTTATCGATAAAACCTTTACAGTGATGGCAGACATCCTCTTAAAGGTTCTCCCTACCAATAAGCAAGCCAAGGAAGCTTTTGTGTATTACCGAGATGGTATGTCAGCTCAAGCGGATGGGGAATATGCTGAAGCTATGGATAATTACAAAAAAGCGTTGGAACTAGAGGAAGACCCCAACGACCGTAGCTTTATTTTCTACAACATGGGGCTGATTCAAGCCAGTAATGGTGAGCATGAGCGTGCTTTAGAACTCTATCATCAAGCTCTTGAGATCAACCCCCGTATGCCTCAGGCCCTTAATAATGTAGCCGTAATTTACCATTATCAAGGTGAACAGTTTAAGGAAGCTGGGGATAGTGAGGGGGCAGAAGCTTTCTATGACAAAGCGGCTGATTATTGGAAACGAGCTATTCGCCTTGCTCCTAATAATTACATTGAAGCCCAAAACTGGCTGAAAACTACAGGTCGTTCTACCATTGATGTTTACTTTTAACTCCTAGCTTCTAGTTAATAAAACTCGCGTAATTCCCCACCTTCTTCAAAGGTGGGGATGGATAGCGAGACGATAGAGGCGCGCTTGACCTTTGAAGAATTAAATTACGGGGTCGCGCCTCAACTTATAATGCAAATCATCACGATTCATGCTAGAATAAAAGTGGTTGCTGACCCGCCTGACTGACTAAAAGGCTACCTTATAAACGGTCTGATATCCTATCAGTTTTAGACCATTAGGTGTACAAAGTACTAGCAGAGCTCAGGGAAGAGACAAGCCCCGGCTGGTTGACCACAGAGTCGTAATTCCAAGGTGAGTCTGTCGAGAAGACTATACGTCTGCGGAAGGCGGATGTCTGCCTGTGGACGCTGAGTAAGACCGTATTGCAGCTTGCTGTTTGAGGCGTCGGCGGATGAAGCGGGAAGCCCAAAAGACGAATAAAACCGTCCCTGATTGAGTTGAGATTGGAAGCCCCAGCCTCAGCGAAGCAGGCTGGGGTACTTCACTAAACTTGATAGTCTTTATAGTCTTTGATTTGGGCTAAGCCTTTAGTGTTGACTGTTGAGAAGTTCATTGAAGCCACAATATAACAAATTATGATAGACCGCGAACAAGTCCAAAAAGTAGCCAATCTTGCTCGTTTAGAACTCAAAGCAGAGGAAGAGGAGCAATTTGCAGCTCAGATGAGTAGTATTTTCGAATATTTTCAACAACTGAGTGAATTAGATACTGAGGATGTGCCGCCAACTACACGGGCGATTGATATTAGCAATGTGACTCGACTGGATACTCTCAAACCCTATACTGACAGGGATTGTATGTTCAGGGAAGCTCCTGAGCAGGATGGTGATTTCTTCAGAGTGCCAAAAATTATTACTGAAGGGTAACTGGGGTTGAAAGAGTTTGTTGTTGACGGTTGAGGGTTGACGGTTGAAGGCTAGTAGACAGTAAACTATCAAACCAAACCCTTAATTTTTAAATTAAACTATAAAAAACACACCATTTTATGGTAGGAAATTCCTCACCTTTGATTTCTGATCCTTCCTTAGACCCATGGATTCCCAAGTAGATTTCCAAGATGCCTTTGATGTGATTGTAGTTGGCGCGGGACACGCTGGTTGTGAAGCCGCCCTAGCTTCAGCACGGTTGGGCTGTCGTACTATCCTACTTACCCTCAATCTAGACAAAATTGCTTGGCAACCCTGTAACCCAGCAGTGGGAGCACCAGCCAAGTCTCAACTCACCCATGAGGTAGATGCTTTGGGTGGAGAAATTGGCAAAATGGCTGACCGTACCTACCTGCAAAAGCGGGTACTGAACTGTTCACGGGGACCAGCGGTTTGGGCTTTGCGAGCGCAGACGGATAAGCGAGAATATGCGGCTGTGATGAAGGAGATTGTAGAAAATCAAGAAAACTTGACTCTCCGGGAAGCCATGGTCACCGATTTGGTGCTGGGGGCTAATGATGAGGTGATAGGTGTTCAGACTTACTTCGGTGTGGCTTTGAAAGCATCGGCAGTGATATTGACAACTGGCACTTTCCTGGGTGGACGGATCTGGGTGGGAAACAAGTCCATGTCAGCAGGACGGGCTGGGGAATTTGCGGCAATTGGCTTGACGGAAACCCTTAACCGCTTAGGCTTTGAAACGGGACGACTCAAGACGGGAACCCCCGCACGGGTAGATAAGCGCTCCGTAGATTACAGCAACTTGGAACCTCAACCAGGGGATGAGGAGGTGCGCTGGTTTAGCTTTGACCCAGATGTGTGGGTGGAACGAGAGCAGATGAATTGCTATCTGACCCGCACGACTTCTGAGACTCACCGCTTGATTCGGGACAATCTTCATCTATCCCCAATCTATGGAGGCTGGGTGGATGCTAAAGGACCCCGATACTGCCCTAGTATTGAAGATAAAATTGTGCGCTTTGCTGATAAAGAAAGCCACCAGATTTTTATTGAACCAGAAGGACGAGATATTCCAGAACTCTATATCCAGGGATTTTCTACTGGATTACCAGAGAATATGCAGTTGCAGCTATTGCGAACTCTTCCGGGATTAGAAAATTGCGCTATGCTGCGTCCTGCTTATGCGGTTGAGTATGATTATTTACCGGCGACTCAGTGTTATCCAACACTGATGACTAAGACAATTGAGGGATTGTTCTGCGCTGGACAAATTAATGGTACCACTGGCTATGAGGAAGCAGCAGCTCAAGGTATTGTAGCGGGAATTAATGCAGTGCGCTATGTCCGCCATCAGGAAATGGTGGTGTTTCCTAGGGAAGAAAGCTATATAGGCACGTTAATTGACGATTTGTGTACCAAAGACCTGCGGGAACCTTACCGAATGCTGACTAGCCGTTCCGAGTATCGGTTACTATTGCGATCCGATAACGCTGACCGCCGTATGACTCCTTTAGGACGGAAACTGGGTTTGATTGATGACCGTAGGTGGCAGCTGTATCAACAAAAACAGGCGAACATTACCACAGAAAAAACCCGACTCCAGTCGGTGCGGATTAAGGAACATGATCCAATCGGAATTGCGATCGCATCCGATACCCAGCAAAAGATCAAAAACTCGATTACCTTAGCTGAGTTACTACGTCGTCCTGGTTTCCACTATGTCAATCTAGACCAATATGGACTGGGTGACCCTAAGCTGAATCAGTCGGAACGGGAAGGAGCAGAAATTGATCTAAAATATGATGGTTATCTTAAGCGTCAGCAAAAGCAAATTGACCAAGTTTCTCGGCAAGCTAATCGGCAGTTACCACCAGATTTGGATTATGCTGCTATTGAAACTCTATCCAAGGAGTCTCGTGAAAAGCTTAGCCAGGTCAAACCTATGACTATTGGTCAGGCATCGAGAGTTGGCGGGGTCAATCCAGCAGATATCAATGCGTTGCTGGTATATCTAGAGGTGCGGGAACGAAAGTTAAGTCGTGTTGTGGCTCCCTAATCTTAGGGTAATCTGTTAGTGATTCCTAATCTTAGGGCTGAGGAGATCGGCATTGCTCAATCAATGAATGAATATGAGTGGGGTGGGCTCCTACCTGGCAATTGTAACGGGCAAGATGCCCGTTCCACGGCAAGATGCCCGTTCCACGGCAAGATGCCCGTTCCACAACAAGATGCCTATTCCACAAAACTATTCAAATCATTCCATTATTAAGCAACACCCGATTTTTGAGGATTCTTCCCATAGAAAAGTAAAGTTTTGGGTCTCGGAAGATAATCTTCTCAAAGATATAGTCATAGTCAAAGTTACGAGAGCATACCATCGATGTCTCAGGATGTGATTACCAAAGACAAATCAACAGAGCGGTTGAACCCTCCCCTTCCCATTCAGCCATGGTCGGTAGATGCTGAAGCCGATAGGTTAATGGATGATTTATTTGGGGATCTGTACCAAATGATTGAAAACGGCTGCGAGTTGCCGAGAGAACCCCCTGAGCCAGACTATGTCTCCTTGGAACCGATAGCAATCCCGAAAATTCCCATATCAGCAGCAATCATTCCCTTTCTGGAATCGCCACTCCCCTCAACACAGGAGTTAGCCGAAACCACATCGAGTGAGTTGCAAACGACAACGGCAGATACTAACTCTAGTATTGTCGCGGATAACTCTGGTCAGTTTTTAGACAAGCTTCTATGGGCTTTAGCCTTACTGTCCCTATCCGCAATCACAATGATGTGGCTGACTAGCCAGGGAAAGCTAACTTGGTCATGGTTGAACAACTTGGTAGCTTTGGTATCTGTACAACAAGGCAAAGTCTCAGAACATGATGCCCAGTTTATTAACTATATGTTGCGATCGCTAGAAGTAATTGACCGCAAAGCAGAAGCTATCAAAAAAACTGTGATCGCTCAATCATTACCAGACCCCACGCCTCCCAATCCTCCGGTAGCTCCTAACTCAGCAGCAACTGCAGCACCAACTGCTATCAAAGAACGTGTCTTAGAACGAGTTTATTACATACCAATTGAAAAGGTTCCAACCCCTGATCCTGCCATAGCATCCTCAGCGCCAGTCACACCATCCCCTGCTACTACACCTGAACCTAAACCATCCCCATCACCAATCCCGAAACCTCCGTCAAATGCTGTTCTAGAACCACCGCCACCAACTATTGTAGAATTACCGCCACCACCAATGCCAGACCCCCTGCCCACCGCTACTCTTGACCGACTCCCTACCCCCCCACCTCCCCCACGAACATCACCTGCTATCAAACATACCTTGGTAGGATTACTGGAGCTAGGAGAACAATCTGCTGCTTTGTTTAAAATTGATGGTGTTACCCAACGGGTTAAGCTGGGGGAAGCAATTGCTAATAGCGGTTGGACTCTAGTCTCTGTAGATAATCAGGAAGCAGTTATTCGACGCAATGGTGAAGTTCGTTCAATTTACGTTGGACAACATTTTTAGCTATGTAAGATCATGACTGTAATAAATCACCATATCGAATGTAAAAAACAAATTCTAACGCTCTAGGGAAATTAAGAACAGGATGGCTCGGTTGCCAATTGCCAATGGTATTTTGTAGTGGGTTATATTATGTTTGTGATCGCATACCCAATTTATGCGATCGCAAAAACCCCAATGGTAACTTAAATTAACTATTATTAACTAACTATATTTAGCCTTCCTGTAGCTATTTCAGATAAGCTGAGATATGTTGATATAACAGAGTGAAAGATATATGATCTAATAGGATCTAGGATAGTGGTGCAGTGGGACTATTTGAAGACCTGAATCGATTTCTAGAAAGTCGTCTAGAAGAATTTCTCCGTAACAATCCTCATCTAGAGTTACAGGCACTAGAGGAGCAGTTGCGGGAGCAAGAAAAAGACACACTGCGGCTAATTATTGACTTACAGCAACAGGAAAAGCGGTTGCAAGACCAAATTCTCGCCGTTGCCAAAGACATTCAACGTTGGCATGAGCGTATTGAAAAGGCTAAGTCCCACAACAAATTTGATTTGGCTAAAGGAGCTCAAGAGCGAGAAGCAGCTCTGTTACGTCAAGGCAATCAGCTTTGGGGCCAGATGGAAGGGGTTAAACAGCGCATTACTAAAGCCAAGGAACTCCAACAACAGATTAAAAACCGTCGCGCTGAAGTTCAGGCTAAAGCTAGAGATACAGCAGCAGCTCGGGCAAGTGGTCAGCCAAAGCAGAACTCCCAGACATTTGCCTGGAATCAGACAACCAAGAGTAACCAATACAATATTCCTTCTGGTGTAGACCCTTTAGAGCAACAGTTTAAAAGCTGGGAAATGGATGAAGAATTGGAGGAAATGAAGCGGAATATGAACCGTTCTTGATGCAAAGCGCGAGTGGGGGAAACCACGCCAGTTGCTCATGGGGGAGACCCCCAAGACCGCACTGGCTCCCCAAGACCGCGCTGCATCGCTTGATCAAGGATGAATTATTAAAAATTAAGAATTCATTAATCCTTTTTTTGAAAAGGACGATTAATAATAAAAGAAATTGATTTTTGTTGGATAGGCAAGGTAGGAAATAAGGACTGCTTTGTAGGGTTTAATTTAGCAGTATTGGTAATGTCTTGGTCTTGGCTGTCTTGGCTTGGATTGGGATTAGATGAATCAGATGGGAAGGAAGGCTGGCGAAAAATCCAGCCTGGATGCTTGCCATAGTTAGAAGCGATCGCTAATAAGGCTCCTGCTAAGATAAACACCGGTAGTGGTAGAGTTACGTGTCTAACCCACTGGTAGATTTCCACCATCACAAAAAACACCAAAACGCTAGCTATCCAAATTTTTATAACTCTATCCGATACCATGCCAATCTTATGCTCTGATTCGGTTTGTTCCGTCTGAGGAAGCTGATGGAATGTGAGTCACGCAAACATTGTTTCCATCAGCTCCTGTAGACCATACTACACCTTGGCTGCTACTTTGGCTGGAGCGGATACCAAGCTTTCATAAGTTGACCGCATCTTCAGACCAACGAGAACCTGGAACAACCCAGAACCGTTGTTAGAGCCAGGATAATCCTTGTGCTTGAGCAATAACTCGGTCATCTCTCCATTGTACTTGGTTGAGGTATTGCTGAGGTGACTTTCGATGTAAATCATCTCGTTTAGGTTATCGAACTGACCATCTACCTCTAGTACAGAGACTTCGTTACCCATGTAGCTGTCTGGCCCATAGTACATTTTCAGACCAGGATAAGCACAGGTTAGCTTGCGACCACAAGGTCTCCAATCGATGGTTGACCCTTCATCAAACAGATAAACTGGGTTGAAGTCTTTCACTCCTTCCTTTTGAACTAGGCGCACCCGCAGTAGATTGCTTTCCTTAGCTGCCTCTCCCTGAAGCAGCTGGGTGGGAAAGATTTGAATGACCACATCAGCGTATTGCTTCTGGACTTCAATGTAAGCTTCAAAGTCTGGACGTCTAGCTTCAATCGACGCTAGGATATCCTCATAACGATGGCCCCGTTCTGCCATGTCCCGCTGGATTTTCCATTGGATTTTGACCTCATCGCTAATGTCTAGGTAAACCCCGAAGTCAACCAGATCACGCACCCGCTCATCATAAAGAGGGTGCAGGCCTTCAATCACTACAACTTTATTTGGCTCAATCCGCTCTGGTGGATCAAGTTCACCGGTCTCATGGTTGTAGATAGGTTTGTCTATGCCCCGACCTTCTTTTAGCGCTTTGATTTGCTCATACATCAAGTCAAAGTTATTTGCCTTAGGATTAAGGGCAGTAACTTTTTTCTCTTTGCGCTGTTTACGATCCAGACTGTGATAGTCATCGAGACAAATCACCGTCATGAACTCCTGGCCAAATAGGTCGGTCAAACGCTTCAGAAACGTTGATTTACCGCATCCTGAGTCTCCAGCAACTCCTATAACTACCACCCTCTCCAGATCTGTGGTCATATCTTCCCTCTAACGTAAAACATATTCTCAAATCAGTTTTCAGTAAGCCAAAGCCCAAGCCTGGGAGCAATCTGACACACGCTTATAGTGGTGCTTGATAACATGCCACCATAAATCCACTCGCTTAAGTACTAACCACTAGGGAAGACCAAAGCCAAGCTCTGCTTAAGTATTTACTACTAGCTGCTCATAGTGGATTCTACCAAAACCAGATTGCTTATACAAGGCTGATTGTCAGTAGCATTACCTCGCTTAGTACTTATGCTAAGGTTTGTTGGGCATTTTTTAAAGAAAAAATTAAACTGACTCAGGATTTACAGTTTTTGAGTTACTCATCATGTAACTTGAGAGTAGTGCCTAGCAGTGCCTCTACACTAATTCTCTCCCTGATAAACCAAAAACATTACTGGGCATAGCTTTACAATGTTACGCTAATAAGGCATTATTCGGGGTTATTACTAGCTAGCCGCTCACCCATCGACCGTGAGTCCGTTTGTGGTGCCAAGGCAAGTCTTAGGAATACATAGTTAGCAATACATAGTCAGTTTGGTTTGGAGCAATAGAAGCAATGTCTAGTCCTAGCGAGTCTACTAATTCCAGCACTGCTACAGAATTTGGTAGTCGCACTTACCTTTATGAGGTAGTCGGTCTTCGTCAAAATGGACCGATTCGTCAGAGTGGCACGGTTTTGTTGACGGTGCCCTATAACCGCATGAAGCAGGAAATGCAGCGGATTGCTCGCATGGGAGGGAAGATTGTCAGCATTAAACCTCTATCCAGTAGTGCTGCGAATGGGTCAGTGGCTCAAACACAACCTACCCAGTCAGAAAACACAACTAAGCCTACCCAGTCAGAAAAGACAACTAAGCCTATGACTCAAGCGAAACCCAAAAAGGCCAAAGATAATATCCCTGTCAATACCTATCGACCCAAAAACCCCTTCATTGGTAAGTGTATATCAAACGAACAACTAGTCCGGGAAGGGGGTATTGGTAATTGCCGTCACCTGAAATTTGACCTTTCTGGAAGTGAGCTGCGCTATCTCGAAGGTCAAAGTATTGGGATTATTCCCGATGGTACTGATGACAAAGGGAAACCCCACAAGCTTCGTCTGTACTCCATTGCTTCTACTCGTCACGGCGATGACTTGGATGATAAGACAGTATCTTTGTGTGTCAGACAGCTACAGTACAAACATCCCGAAACTGGGGAGACCGTAAACGGTGTCTGCTCTACTTTCCTGTGCAATATGAATCCAGGGGATGATGTCAAAATCACTGGACCGGTGGGTAAGGAGATGTTGCTGCCATCAGACCCCAATGCCAATATCATCATGATGGCAACGGGCACTGGTATTGCACCATTCCGCGCTTTCCTATGGCGGATGTTTAAGGAGCAGCACGAAGATTACAAGTTCAAGGGCTTGGCTTGGCTGATCTTTGGTATTTCTACTACCCCTAACATCCTCTACAAAGATGATTTAGAAGCAATGCAGCAGAATAACCCAGATAACTTCCGCCTCACCTATGCCATTAGCCGTGAGCAGAAGAATTCTGAAGGGGGCAAAATGTATATCCAGCACAGGGTGGCCGAACATGCTGACGAGTTGTGGAAGCTGATGCAGGAACCAAACACCCATACCTACATCTGCGGATTAAAAGGTATGGAAGGTGGTATTGATGAGGCTTTGACCGCTGCAGCTGCTAAAGAGGATGTAGATTGGACTACATACCGACAGCAAATGAAGAAAGCACATCGCTGGCACGTAGAAACCTACTAGTAAAAACCTAATAGGTTACGGCTGGTATAAAGTAAATCCTCCTTTTGGAGGATTTAGATCAAACTAGCGCGTCTGTTTCCTTTGCCAATAGGCCTGAGGGACACAGGCGCGCTACTGTTTTTTTGAGCTTATCCTAACTCCCTTGCTCAGATGATGAGAGTTATGTTAAATTTAGTTAAAATAACGTTACAATAACTTGTGTTATCACCAGTTATGTGTCAATAACCCTCAAAGGTATTGACAGAAAATACAAACATACTATAAGCAAACGGTTTTAGGGTATTCAATCAATTTTTGATCTTGAGTTCTTTTGTAATCAGATCCTCCCTCACAGGGTGATACCAGCATTCGTTAGCAATAATAGAGGCGAATAAGACATGAAATTTTCTTGGAGAATACTCCTACTCTGGACATTACCTGCCCTAGTCATTGGTTTTTTCTTTTGGCAGGGAACATTTGCCAGTACTACCGGGAATATGGGTAGTAATACCGCCAGTACTCGCATGACCTATGGTCGCTTCTTGGACTATATTGATTCCGGTAGAGTCACTAGTGTTGACCTCTATGATAGTGGTCGCACAGCGATTGTAGAAGCTGTGGATGTGGATCTTGATAACCGCTTACAGCGGCTGCGAGTAGATCTGCCAATTAGTGCACCGGAACTGATTTCTAAGCTCAGAGAGTCTAATATTGCTCTGACATCCCATCCCGCTCGCAATGATGGTGCAATTTGGGGACTGCTGGGGAATTTAATTTTTCCGATTCTCTTGATTGCGGGATTATTTTTCCTATTCCGTCGCTCCAGCAACATGAATGGTGGTCCTGGTCAAGCGATGAATTTCGGGAAATCCCGGGCGCGGTTCATGATGGAAGCGAAAACTGGAGTCCTGTTTGATGATGTGGCCGGTATCGAAGAAGCCAAAGAGGAACTCGAAGAAGTAGTTACCTTCCTCAAGCAACCGGAACGGTTTACCGCTGTCGGAGCACGAATACCAAAAGGTGTGCTGCTGGTCGGTCCTCCTGGAACTGGTAAAACCCTCTTAGCAAAAGCGATCGCTGGTGAAGCAGGAGTGCCTTTCTTTAGTATCTCTGGTTCCGAATTCGTGGAAATGTTCGTGGGTGTTGGTGCCTCTAGGGTTCGTGACTTGTTCAAAAAAGCTAAGGAAAATGCCCCTTGTTTGATATTTATCGATGAAATTGATGCGGTAGGACGGCAACGGGGAGCTGGAATTGGTGGTGGTAACGATGAACGGGAGCAAACCCTAAACCAATTGCTGACGGAAATGGACGGGTTTGAAGGAAACACTGGCATTATCGTGATTGCGGCTACTAACCGTGCGGATGTGTTGGATACAGCTCTGTTACGTCCCGGACGCTTTGACCGCCAGGTGATGGTAGATCCCCCAGACCTGAAAGGGCGGATTAAGATTTTGGAAGTCCATGCTCGGGATAAAAAACTGGCTTCAGAAATTTCCATCGAAGTAATCGCAAGACGGACTCCTGGATTCACTGGTGCTGATTTATCCAACCTCCTCAATGAAGCCGCTATCCTGACTGCTCGCCGTCGCAAAGAAGCGATTACAATGCTGGAAATCAATGATGCGGTTGACCGGGTAGTAGCTGGGATGGAAGGTACTCCCCTGGTAGATAGCAAGAACAAGCGATTGATTGCTTATCATGAAGTTGGTCACGCTATTATTGGTACCCTAGTAAAGGATCACGACCCTGTACAGAAAGTTACCCTGATTCCCCGAGGACAAGCTCAAGGTCTAACCTGGTTTACTCCTAGTGAAGAGCAAGGTTTAATTACCAGAGCTCAGCTTTTGGCTCGCATTACTGGAGCTTTAGGAGGTCGAGCTGCGGAAGAAGAAGTATTCGGTCATGCTGAAGTCACTACTGGTGCCGGTGGTGATTTGCAGCAATTGACTGGGATCGCACGGCAAATGGTAACTCGCTACGGGATGAGTGACTTAGGTTCTCTGTCCTTGGAAAGCCAAGAGGGAGAAGTCTTTCTCGGTGCGGGATTAATGTCTAGGGCAGAGTACTCTGAAGAGGTTGCTGCTCGGATTGATCAGCAAGTTCGTCAAATTGTAGAACATTGCCATAAAGAAGCACGAGAGATCATTCGAGATAATCGAGATGCGGTTGACCGATTGGTGGATCTGTTGATTGAAAAAGAAACTATTGAGGGTGAGGAGTTCCGTCAAATTGTGGCTGAGTACACCGATGTGCCTGAAAAGCCACAGTATGTACCTCAGTTATAAGGGCTTGTTAACTGTTGAGGGTTGAAGGTTGTTCGCGTAGCGTGGCCGAAAGGCCAAGGTTGAAGGTTGTTCGCGTAGCGTGGCCGAAAGGCCAAGGTTTAATGTTGTTCGCGTAGCGTGGCCGAAAGGCCAAGGTTTAATGTTGTTCGCGTAGCGTGGCCGAAAGGCCAAGGTTTGAGGTTAGTGGACAGTAGGCAAAAGTATCACAAAGCTTGGCCATTGCCTCAAGTAATTTGCTATACTTTAACTATGAAATTAGTGCAATGACCTTGTCTCAATTCAATAAATTTCCCGAAAACCAAGGGTTTTGTAGTGAGATTGGATCTGGTTTACGCATTTTTATGATGGCGCACAGTGAGGCGAGCAATCCCTCGCCTCACTGTGCTTTGGGAGATACCCCCTGGCTGAGCAATCAGCTTGCATTGGCGGGCTAAAGTTTATCTTGGTAGACTTTGGTAGCTAAAAAGTATCGGTTACAGCAAAATTTAATCGGTAGTTGAGTGGGCATCGAACCCATACAATTACCTACTATGCTTCCCCGGCTTGTTCAGAAGTCGGGGATTGTTGTAATTTTGTTCATTGAATATAGCGGTTTTCTTGAGCAATCAAGTATAGCGAATTTTCTTCCCCTTGCTCCCGACTCCCGACTCCCGACTCCCGACTCCCTATTCCCTATTCTCTATTCCCTATTCCCTATTCCCTTTACTAAACTACCTCACCCAATTAAAAACTGCTATAACATCTAAGCCAAATATGGCAAGATTACTTGAAACTTTGTTCCCACACCAATTTCGCTGTCCAGGTTAATCTTACCCCGATGCAATTCAACACATTTTTTAGCAATAGCCAGACCTAATCCTGTTCCTTTTATAGCACCAACATTAGTGGCTCGATAGAAAGATTCAAACACTCGTTGCTTTTCTTTTGGCGGAATACCAATCCCTGAATCCCGAATAGTTAAAATAGCTTCTTCTGGCTGACAAAATACCTCAAATTTAATGATGCCTCCTTGGGGAGAATATTTAACCGCATTAGATAGTATATTAGTCAAAATTTGTCCAACTAGCTGTTCATCTAAATTAACTTGACTAGAATTACTCTGACTGGAAAAATCTATTTTATAGTCACTAGTTAAAGTAAGCTGTAAATTATTAAGGATTTTTTGGCATAGTTTTTCTAGATTCAAGTATTCAGGATGACAATCAAGTTCCCCTGATTCAGTTTTATCTAGGAAAATCACATTGGTCAGGAGTTGGTTCATGTGTTCAACGGCCCATCCAATTTGTTTAAAATGTTTCAGTTTTTTATCGTCTGACAATTTTTCACTGTACTTAGCTAGCAATTCAGTAGAGGATTGAATCATCATCATTGGAGTACGAAACTCATGAGATATCGTACTAATAACTCTAGATTTAAGTTCACTGAGTTCTTTTTCTTGTTCTAGGGATTTGCGAATGATTTCTGAGCGACGTTCTCGTTCTTGGATATCCGCTTCCAATTTGATTTTCTCTTTTTCTAAAGCTTGAGCTTTTCTAAGTTCAGTGGTGTCTTGTAGCATACCAGAAAAACCGGTAACTACACCATCAATAATCAAGCTTGAATGAATAGTAATCTCCCCCCAGCGGCACTTGCCTGTTTTGGTAACATATCTTATTTCATGTTTAAAGGAATCCTTTTCACCCTTGACTAGAGACTGCCACAATTGTTGATAACGTTCCTGATCATCAGGATCAATAAATTTTAGGCAATTTTTCCCGAGACTTTCTTCTACAGTAAAGCCAGTGAAAGTAGTCCAGGCGGAATTGAGAAATATCCAGTGTCCAGTGGCATCGATTTGAAAAAACACTTCTTTAACACTTTCTACCACAGAACGATATTGTTTCTCCCTCTCCCGTAAGGTTTTTTCTGCTCGACTAGCTTCAATAAGACGACGGACACGCTGCCTTAGCACTGATGGTTGGATGGGTTTAGTTATATAATCCGTTGCTCCGACTTCAAATGCCCAATCAACGGACGCTTGGTCATTAAGTCCAGTAATCATTAATACTGGTGTTGATTCATTTTTAAGTAGCTTTTGGATTTGGGCGCAACACATAAACCCATCCATCACTGGCATCATAGCATCCAGTAAGACTATGTCCGGTTTTAGCTGAGTATAAGCTGCCAGACACTGCTCGCCATCTCCTACATCTTCGACGTTATATCCCTCATTTTCCATAATTGCACGCAGCATTTTCCGCGTTTGTGTATCATCATCGGCGACCAGGATTATAGGAGCATGGTTTTGTTCAGTATTCATCATAGTTAAGCTATTTTAAACTGTTAATTATTAATGGGTTAAATCGTTTTATATATTTTGATAATTTTAGTGTATTTGTTAATTGATTTTAAAATAAACTACAAAAAAAGGTTATTACCCCTCAGTAATGAGCATTTTTAACTGATCCAATAACCTAACTTACTTCTAAATATATTGATAAACATTACTATAGTTGTGAACCTTAGCACAGGAATTTTGCCTGCACAAGCATAATGCTCACAGGAACAATGTATTTGACGAATCAAATCGGATGGTAGTTTGAGAAGGTTTAAAAGTCCCCTGCTTTATCTTCCTGGATCATCTCTAGTTGCTAAAACCGTATTTTTGGGGATTTTTTTGAGATTGTAGTCAATTAATATCTAGCAGAAATTACTCAAAGTCTTGATTTTTGACTGTTGACTGTTTACTAGCAATAGTCAACTTAAGCCAATGCATAGCCCTACCCAAATTCTGGTAAGGCACACACCAAATTTCTTTCCTCTGGTCTGCTTCTTCCCACTCTTCCCCTCTAAGCCTAAAAAAAAAGAAGAGAGTCACAAGTGCGGCTCTCTTAATCATCAGGGTGCATCTACTGATCTAAATATAACACAAATAATGAGGGGTGCAACCCATCACCCCAAAAAAATAACAAAATGTTATTTTAGATACCGTCTTCAGGAGTTAACTGGAAACGGATGGGTTAACCCATGTAACGGATATAACGGAAGATGATATGGTTCTACAAAGACTCAAGTTCTGCTCAAGACGTCAAACTCTGCAATGGCTAATCTTTGCATCCAGCAGCGTTATCCTGGGGGCATGTACTCCCCCAAAGCAAACATCTTCTGGGAATGACTTGGGTGATTCTAAGCCTAGCCCATCGATGTCTTTGTCTCTAGGGGTGACCACTTGGATTGGTTTAACTCCTCTTTTGATTGCGCTCAAAAAAGGCTTCTTTCAGGAACTGGGGCTAAGGGTTGACCTGAAAACCTTTGGGTATAATCCCGATTATATCTCTGGCTTTTTAGCAGGAAAACTCGATGCTATTGCTCCTGTAACGTCTGAAGCAGTCTTATTGGCAACTAAGGGCAAAGACTATCGCATTGTTTTGGTAGAGGATAACTCCGTTGGTGGGGATGGCATCTTAGCCCGCAACAGTATTAGTAGCATTAAGGACTTTAAGGGCAAGAAGATTGCGGTTGAAAAAGGGGCAGTTAGCCATTTCTTCCTACTAAAAGTACTCACAGCAGTTGGGTTGAGTGAAGGTGATGTTACCTTGGTGAATGTGGATCCAGCGGGAGCAGCAGCAGCTTACCAGGTGGGGAATGTGGACATTGCTGTTACCTATGCACCATTCCTAAAACAGGCTAACTTGGCTCAACCTGATGGACGCATCATCTACGACTCGTCCCAAATACCAACAGCGATTACTGATGTTTATCTGTTTGCCACTGAGTATATCGAAGCCAACCCAGAGGCGGTGGAAGCCTTTGTCAAAGGGGTTTTCAAAGGACTAGCCTTTCTCAATCAACATCGATCGGAAGGGTTAGCGATCGCAGCGAAGGAGTTGAAAATTGAGCCGGATGCCCTAGCTGCTGATCTAAAAGGCATTAGTCTCCCAGATGCTCGTGCCAATCTGGAGATGCTA
This sequence comes from Moorena sp. SIO4G3, assembly GCF_010692305.1. NCBI lineage: Bacteria > Bacillati > Cyanobacteriota > Cyanophyceae > Coleofasciculales > Coleofasciculaceae > Moorena > Moorena sp. SIO4G3. The sequence goes on from NZ_JAAHIG010000016.1 coordinate 16,901, forward strand.
GGAAATAAGCAGAGTGATTCCTACTTACTGGAGCCCTTGATGGATATGGCGAGGTTTTTGGCAAACCACGGCAAGATTGATACTATTCCTGATATGGAGCAATTTCTGGAACCGAAATTTGTGAAAGCTGCTTTAGAAGCATAGAAACATTACGTAAATTTGCTGTCAGTTAAGACCCCTGTGCCACAACCTATATCTTCTCCCCGCAAACGTTACCTACGACCATCGGTATTTTGGAGTATCCGTCAGGGCTTTCCTGCTTGGCTCAGTGTCCTGCTCACCATCATTGCCTTAGTAGTACCCCTGCTAGTTTGGATCTTCCTAAGCTATCAAGAATTAGTAGACCCAAGATTCTTGCCAAGTCCGATGGTTGTCCTGAAAGCTGGCTGGAAGATGTTGACAGAAGAGCAGTTACTGACTGATATTATCGCCAGTTTTACCCGTGTGCTAGTTGGTTTTCTGTTTGCGGCAGTAGTTGGTATTCCCATTGGCATTGCCATGGGGACATTTTACAGCATGGAGAGCCTGTTTGGTACGATTGTCGGTATTGTACGCTATATGCCAGTGGCGGCGTTTATGCCCCTAATTGTTCTGTGGGCAGGGTTAGGTGAAACCGCAAAGATCATAATTATTTTCTTGGGAATTGTGTTCTACAACGCGATAATGATTGCTGATGCTGTCAAGTTTATCCCTGATGAAATGCTTAATGTGGCTTACACCTTGGGGGCGAATCGGGTTGATGTATTATTTCGAGTGATTCTACCAGCAACTCTACCAAATATTATTGATACGATGCGGGTTAATGTTGCTGGTGCCTGGAACTTTCTGGTGATTGCAGAATTAATTGCTGCTGAAAATGGTTTGGGCTTCAAGATTATCTATTTTCAACGATTCCTAGAGACCGATAAAGTTCTCTTTTGTATTTTAGTGATTGGACTAATTGGGTTGATGCTGGATTTTGGGTTTAGGTTGCTTTTCCGCTTAACTGTTCCTTGGTCGGAGCAATTTGTTGAACGTTAAAGGTTTAAGAAGGTTGAAGGTTGAAGGTTTAAGAAGGTTGAAGGTTAAATCAGGTTGAAGGTTGAAGGTTTAAGAAGGTTGAATGAAGGTTTAATAAGGTTGTTCGCGTAGCGTGGCCGTTCGCGTAGCGTGGCCAAAAGGCCAAAAGGCCAAGGTTTAAGAAGGTTGTTCGCGTAGCGTGGCCGTTCGCGTAGCGTGGCCAAAAGGCCAAAAGGCCAAGGTTTACAGGGTTTTTGATAACTATCAGGTACACAGGTTTTTTACCTCTTAGCTCTTACCTGCTCCCTGCTCCCTGCTCCCTGCTCCCTAAAACCGAATAATTTGTACCTTACCCAGATACAAACGCTATATGATATCCCCCCTTTTAAAATGACCAATGATTACAATTTGCCTAAGCTACAGGTGTGTGATATTTCCAAAAGTTTTCGTCACCGACGGGAAGAATTGGTAGTGCTAAAGGATATTAATCTCAATCTTGAAGCCAATGAATTTGTGTGTATAGTTGGACCCTCTGGCTGCGGCAAATCAACCTTGCTCAACATTATCGCTGGACTAATTCCTCCTTCCAAAGGACATGTAAAGGTAGATGGTGAGGTGGTTTTAGGTCCTGGTCGGGATCGGGGCATGGTCTTTCAGAACTATACCCTATTTCCCTGGCTAACGATTGCTGATAATATTGGCTTTGGTCTGAGGTTACAACGATTGCCTAAGGGGGAATCCCAAGAACGGATTGCTTACTATTTGGATGTAATCGGTCTAAGCCGCTTTGCTAATGCTTACCCCAAACAGCTGTCAGGGGGTATGAAACAGCGGGTTGCGATCGCACGAGCGTTGGCTAATGAACCGGAAGTGCTGTTGATGGATGAGCCCTTTGGAGCCTTAGATGCCCAAACCAAGGAGGAATTGCAGGAATTTTTTCTTGGACTTTGGGAGAAGACCCATATTACCGTTTTGATGATTACCCATGATGTGGAAGAAGCGGTGTTCTTATCCGAGGGTATCTATGTGATGGGAGCTCATCCGGGTTGCATCCGGGATAAGATTATGATTGACTTACCCGCTGTTCGTACTCTGGATACAAAGCTAACCCTGGAATTTGTGGAATTGAAACGGCAGGTAATTCAAGCTTTGCGCAGTAAAAGCAAACGATAAATTAAATAAGACTCAACCTTTCCTTTTTATCAGCACAGTTTCAACTAGAGTCAAGGATAGACATACTGCAATCATTAGCCGAATCCCATCCTTTACTGCGATTACTAAATAAGTAACGATGTCTTCTTGTAGTGCTGCTGCTTGGTAATCTACTTTAATCAAGGTTTGCTCAAACCAATTTAGAGAAGTTGGCTCTTGATGATACAGAGGGTAAGCCAAAATATCTAATAACACTACCACAAGCAAACCTGTAGTTCCTCCAATTAATAATCTTCGCAATAACCTTTGTAATAACCTTTTACAAAATAACATGATATCTACTATCTTAGTGTTTTTAGCTATTACCTATTCCCAAAAGCTATTGGTAGAAAGTTGTAAGGGCGCACAGCTGTACACCCTTACTAAATTTTGACCTTTTGACTGACGAATAATCACACCCCACAGACAAAAAAATACTGACAAAAAATACTGACAAAACCCCTTAATGACTTAAGGCTCCATCGAGTACTCCACCAGCACCTCCACCGACCATTGGACGCCAAACTGACTTTGGATCAATGCCTCGTCGATAGCCTTGTATCCATGGTTGAGCAAATTTTATCGGTTTCCAAATGGTAGAAACTGGACTAAACATTCCTGTAACTGCACCTCCTGCTGCTGCTTGGAAAACACCATCACTTAGGCGTCTACCAAAAATAGCGTTGGATGCTACCTGAAAAGCTGCTCCTGATGCAGCACCAATTCCAGCTGATACGAGCAGTGGAGCAAGTGCTCCTTTAATCTGGTCTGTCTCGGTTTTTGTTTGTTCCGTAAACTCTAAATATTCAATTTTCATTTTCTGTCTGCTTAAGGTGTTTTATTATTATTACTATTACTGCCAAAAATGTTTCGCCAAATTGGCTTTGAAAATTATATAGAGTAAAGGGAATAGGGAACAGGGAACAGGGAACAGGGAGTAGGGAGTTGAAGGTTGTTCGCGTAGCGTGGCCAAAGGCCAAGGTTGAAGGTTGTTCGCGTAGCGTGGCCAAAGGCCAAGGTTGAAGGTTTAAGGTTGAAGGTTATTTTGTTGGAAGTTTAAAATTTAAAGTTGAAGGTTGACCATTAACTGTTAACTGTCAACCTTCAACTGTTATGATTTTTGCTTAAATTAACGAATACCCAAGACTAATTATTAGTCTTGGGTATTCGATAGTAGAAGGTTAAGCGATCAGCTAATGCGCTACGGGCACGCTACTTGAGGTGCTTATGCGCTACTTGAGGTGCCAAAGCCCAACGGCTGACCGCTGACCACTGACTACTGACGGCTGATAGCTGAATGCTTACTAGAAGGTTAAGCGATCGCATTCACAAAATTCTGATAAGCGGTCTCAACCTTCTGGGATTGGGAGGCGACATCAGCCTCTAACTGTTTCAAGCGAGCTAATTCTTGCTCCCGATTAATTTCATGAGATTCTTTTTGCTTCATTAAATTATCTAATTCCGCTTTGCGAGCTTTAATATCATCATCCATCCGCTCAGTTACTTCCTGCTCATACACATCAAAACATTCTTTGATAGCATCATAAATTGGTTGCCATTGCTCTTGTGCTACCTCAGGCAAATATTTCACCAACTCTTTTCTAGCTGCTTTCACCAATTCCTTACGAGCTTGATCGGCTTGCACGACTCCAACCCCTAATCCTAATAAGGCTAGATGCACTGGTCCGATAAAAATCCCAGGAATAAAGCTAATGATGCCACCAATTGCCATAACTGTGATGAAATTCAGCACAATATTTTTCCAATCGAAACCAGCTCCAGCCATAGCGACTCCTGCTATATTACCCCTAGCTAAGGAAAATAATCCTGCTGCCCATTTTGCCCAAGCAGGAGCATTATCTTCTGTAGTGTAGTTGCTGACAGGTCTTACGGTTTTTCCGGTTAACTTTTGATTAATTTTATCCGTTACTTTAGTATAGGAAGCCCCGTAGGTTACTGCACTGCGAGATAGCTGTTCAAAGGCAGCATCCATTTCTTTTTCAGCTGTCTTACTCCACTCTGACAATTTATCATTAATATACCGTTCAAAGCCTTGTCTCAACTCCGATTCAAAGGCTTCTCGTTTCCCTGTACTCAAGAAATCCATAAATCGGAGTTCAGGTTGATAGTATAAAAAATCCGATTCAAAGGTATTGCCTAAATTTAAAACATAGGTACGAAAGGAATCTGCGATCGCTTTCGCTTTACTATCCCGAACAGTTTTAATTTCATCCTTGAATTGCTCACCAATATCCTTGAGTTTATTAAATTCTGGTTCAACGGAATTAATCCGTTCTTTCAATTCATTTAAATCTTGCTCTAGCAAGGGGATGCGACGTTCAATAGCTTCATGAACATGGTTACTACCTTGACGGGCTAAGGTTCTCGCTTGTCGTAATTCAGAAATGGCTCGTTCCTTCGTTAAAAATGTATTGAGTGCTCCCATAAACTCCGGAAATCCTGTGCCATCAAGAGAGACGTCTGGATTTTTCACTCGCTTGCGCAGGGCATTAATTGCTGAAATTTCAAATACTCGTTCATCATAGATATCATAGCCATCTACCTGACAATAGTCTGCCAAGTTAGCCTGAAATACTCGCCGTAATAGATATCTTTCACATCTTTGTCGGTTCATATCACAGTCTCTAATGTCTCAAACATGTTCTAATAAAAAAAATTAGGTGGATAGTATGGTGGGGGATAAGAAAGCTGAATTGGTCAGTCTATTTCAGGAATTTATCAGTTCATATCCCTACACACCGGTTGGGTTAAGTCACATGGCAACCTACAAAGAGCAGCGTCGCCTTTGGTGTCGGAATTTTGAAGCTATCTCTGCCATAGTGGAGTCTGGAGAAGCTATAACAGAACCGATACTATTTCAGCTATTCCCTGATAGAGAATTGGCGATTACGTTGAATAGTCAATATGGTGAGGGTGATGATTCATGGATACTAACTATTCCTAGAAAACGTGATAATTATTTAGAATTACGATTGCCATTAAAACTGAAATATCATCATAAATGGATACAAAGGTTAGTAGAGCAGATTGGTTACGACATCCTTGAATTTGTTGGTTGCTGCACTAAGCATCCTAATCAGTTATCAGCAGCTTGTGATCAGTTTTCTACAGGGGAATACTCTAAAGGTTTTCCGACGGAAATGCTGACGAATCTCCTCAATGGGCTGCAACCAGATAGGTTTCTGTTAATCAATGATAATTCTCGACAGGTTATCAATTATTTTGTTAATACATCCTACGGAAAGAGACTGATAGATTATCCAGCAGCAAATGCTGCTGGATTGAAGCTGATTAAAGCATTAGATAACACTATGCATCAACCGGGTGTACCAGTGCTCAGGGATAATGATTTATTCGATATGTTTTGCTACTGGTTAGTTGCGGTTAAAGGGTATAATTTTTCGGGGAAAGAGGAGGTTACCGTATACTCCTCTGATGCTTCAAGGATGAAGTTACCAGAGGAGTATACGGTAAGCGAATGTGCTAGAGATACTGGTTTTGATATAGCAGAGTTAGAGGGATGGATACGTGCTATTGAACGCAAAGGACAAGGAATTTTTTACGGCCCACCAGGTACAGGTAAAACCTATAGTGCTCAAAAAATTGCTAACCATTTAATCAGTGGAAGTGATGGATTCACAGAACTTGTCCAATTCCATCCTGCCTATTCCTATGAAGATTTTATTCAAGGTATTCGTCCACAAAGTCAAAATGGAGAATTGAGATATCCTTTACTTCCAGGCAGATTTCTAGAATTCTGTAATAAAGCTGAGTCTCGGCGAGGAATTTGTGTTCTAATCATCGATGAAATTAATCGTGCTAACCTCGCTAGTGTGTTTGGAGAATTATTGTATCTACTAGAGTACCGGGATCAAAAAATTCCCTTAGCTGGCAGTAATCAACTATTCAGTATCCCGAAAAATGTTCGGATCATCGGTACTATGAACACAGCAGACCGTTCTATTGCTCTAGTTGATCAGGCATTTCGCCGTCGCTTTGCATTTATTCGGCTCTATCCCAACTATGAAATCCTGAGACGATATCACGAAACAACCGATTTTCCAGTTAATGGATTGATTAAGATACTCGAACAAATAAATAATGCGATCGCAGATCCTAACTACTCCCTGGGAATCTCCTTCTTTCTAATAGAAACTATAGCTGAGGAAATTGAAGATATCTGGCAAAGGGAAATTGAGCCATATCTAGAAGAATACTTTTTCGATCAACGGGATAAACTAGACCAATTTCGCTGGGACACTATTAAAGTTAATATTAAAAATTTAAACTAAAAGATGACAATAATCAAACTAACGGAGTATCAGCCAGATAAGATTCCACGCTACCAGATTCCAGAATCCGTAATCGATGAATTGCAGCAAAAATACAGCAATCAGGTAACAGTAAATCTTGAATACTCCAGAACGGGGGATTACTGGCAACTCACCTCTCAAGGATGGGTAGGTTATATTCCCCTAACCAATGAACTGAGCATCCAACTCCAGCCGAAAGTCCCCCTAAACAATCTTTTTGGAATGCTGGACTATGCTTATAACCTTAGAAGCTTTCACATTCTAGAGGGGTTGATTGATTGTAAATCTCTAGAAGAATTTTACGATTACTTGGTTAGTATCCTCATTAATGGCATACGCGATCGCATTCGCCAAGGACTCTACCGCACCTACATCCCCACAACTGGTCAACTAGCATACCTTCGGGGGCGTTTGGATGTACAGCAAACTATCCAGAAGCCATGGGATATCAAACTTAACTGCCATTACGACGAACACACTAGTGACATCGAAGATAATCAGATTATCGCCTGGACACTCCACTGTATCTGTCGCACTGGTTTATATAGCGCTAAGGTAAGTCCAATGTTGCGCCAAGCCTATCATGCCCTACAAAACCTTGTCACCCTACAACCTTATAGCGCTAGGGATTGTATTGGACGAAACTATAATCGGCTCAATCAGAATTACCAAAGGTTACATGCTCTTTGCCGCTTTTTTCTCGAACACAGCGGACCAAGTCATCAAACAGGTAGCAATACCATGTTGCCCTTTCTAGTAAACATGGCAAAACTCTATGAACGCTTTGTGGCTGAATGGCTAAAATCGCACTTACCCAGTGGATTTGGCATTAAGATACTTGAAAGAGTAGACATCAACAACACATTATATTTTTACATTGATTTAGTACTTTACGAGGTAGCTACTGAGAAAACATACTGCATTCTCGATACTAAGTATAAAATCCCTATTAGTCCATCTCGTGATGACTTTAACCAAGTAGTAATCTATGCCATCACACAAGATTGCCAAGAGGCAGTTTTAGTATATCCAGCTCCTTTAACTCAACCCCTTGATGTTAAAATTCGTGATATTCGAGTCCGCAGCTTGACGTTTTCTCTGGATGGGAATTTGGAAGAAGCTGGTGAACTATTCCTAAAGAAATTAACAGGATTTACTTAGAACTGGGAAACAAACCCTACAGGTAGAGTGACTAATGATTCCACAGACTTGATCTCATTGATCCTTGGCCAATTCTTCAATGCCCTGATGAATTACAATTGGTGTTCCCACAGACGCCCAATCAAATAACCACTCAGCATGATCCACAGCTACATTCACACAGCCATGACTTACTGGCGTACCAAACTTACGATGCCAGTATGCCCCATGGATAGCATAGCCCCGGTGGTAATACATGGCATAAGGTACATTGGCCAGATCGTAATCTGCACCACGCATTCTGTCCTTGCGACGCTTGGATTGAATCGTGAATGTACCAGGATGGGTAGGTGTTGAATCCTTGCCAGTAGAGACAATTATTGCATAAACCGGTTGTCTACCTTCCCAAGCAATCAGCCTTTGATTGGTTAGGTCTATCTCAATCCAGCGTTCTTCTGAATCTTGTAGTTCCATCACTCTAGTAGCGATTTGCTCACTCACAGGATTGGTCAACGCTGGTGTTGTCCAGACAGCCAAGGGGATTAGCATCAGTGGGAAACTGGCAAACAAGCTTCTTAAGGGACTTAGCCAGTGGAAAAACATATAACCTTAGCAGTCAATCAAACAAATCACCAACATCATAGCCTCAACTCAGAGAATCAGGGGCTAATCGTTGCTTTAGCAGTTTTGCTCGTTTTGCGATCGCATTCCAATTCCCCCTATCAATCAGGGATTTAGGAAACAAATTCCCAGAAAGACCCACAGCGATCGCTCCGATATTAATCAATTCCTGAGCATTGTCTATGGTAACACCACCAGTAGGGATTAAAGGGATGTGACCGAGTGGACCAAGTAAGGCTTTGATGTAACTAGCACCACCGACCGCCTGAATCGGAAACACCTTAACACAGCTAGCACCAGCATCCCAAGCTGTCACAATTTCTGTGGGGGAAAGTGCTCCGGGAACCACTGGCACCTTAGCAGCTACCGCTGCTTTAATAACTGCTGTATCCACATGGGGACTAAAGATAAACTGCGCTCCAACATCAATTGCCTGATGTAACTGAGATTGGTTTAATATCGTGCCAGTACCAATGATACAGTTGGGTAATTCTTTATGGAGCTGACTAATCAGCTCAGGAGCATCAGCGCTATTCCAGGTAATTTCAATTAACCGTATACCCCCAGTGGCTACTGTCTTAGCCATCTGCTCTCCTAGGGATTTCGAGGATGCTCGAATCACAGCAATTACTCGCTGCTGTCGTAATAGGTTTAACCAGTTATCAGTCCTCAATTCTAGTTACCATTAGTTAACCTCAACACCCTCGTGCGTTCCCGTAGCGTGACCTACGGTCAAATCGCATCTGGATAACTAGCAACTTGGGTTACCGAAAGACGCGGCTCGCTTGCCCCTGGCCTAAGCGCCATGGGGATGAAGAACTAAGCGCGAATAAATTCGCGCGTGTCATTTCAGATTTCCGGAATTCTGATTAATTTTATAATAGGACTGTAGTTTATAATAGGAACCGAGGCAACATTCACTTCAACATAAGTAGACCGCGTAAAAGCGATGCAGTGGCCTCACGGGGGTTTCCCCCACTCGCGCTTTGCATAAAGAGAACGTGGTTTTAAAAGTTGATAGCGATGTACGTAAACTGTCACACAAATGCAAGGCGGCTCCAGTCCGGGACTAACTTGGTCCCGGACTGGAGCCAGGCATAGCTCAGGCATTTCCAACTGAGGAGTCTGTTAACGAGGCGCTACGCCTTTTGATGCAGATTGCTCAACGTCAGGGTGCCTAACCCATCCCTGCACTGGACGCTCAGGCTTAAGCGTCTTTGCATTAGTTTTTAGGTTTCGTTCGCGCCGGTGAGGCAACCCGTTAGGGGATCGAACAAGTTCATTGCTCAGTCGTTTAGGAGATATTGGGGAAAGTTAATGAAATGTCAGAGAATCGTCTCAACCCGGAAACAGATCCAGAGTGATAGCGATCTGAGTGCGGGTTGGTTACAGCGGCCTGGAGTGCGGTCAGTGCCAGTAAAAAAGAACGATCCCCCTGGGGCGCCGGCTGTGAGTTGGAACTTTGTGAATGTGCCTGTGCGTGGGCGGGGTGCGCCTGAGGTGCAGCCAAAGTTACCCTGGAATGAGGATGTGCAAAAGAAAGCGGAAGAAGCGATTCGACACGGTCGATTGGACAGTAGCAAAACACCAATGCAACTTCAACCCAGCGAACGCAAGACCGAAAACCGCACAGGAATGCCAGATCAGTTAAGGTCAGGATTGGAACGGTTTACGGAGCCTGACTTATCAGGGGTTCCCGTGCACCACAACTCCACCAGACTCGCACAATCAAATGCTCCAGCTTCGGCCCAGGGTCATGACATTCATGGCGGTCGCAACTTGGTCGATATTCCTGTTCATTCTCCTGATGCACAAGCATTGGCACCTGTTCAGTTTCGGCCTGCTATTCAGCCATATAGAGCCAGTGTTACTCCGCAAAATCTTCCAGTGCAACCGATACAGGCAAAGTTGAACGTCGGGCAACTAAGGGATAAGTACGAAGAAAAGGCCGGTCGGGTGTCTAGATCAGCAACACAGAGAAAACGCACGATCCAAGCGAAAGGCGGAATGACCGGGAAAAGCCAAGAGTCATCAGAGGCGTCCCTCCACAATCAAACGGGATTACCCGACGATCTCAAAACAGGGGTAGAAAACCTATCGGGATATTCCCTTGATGATGTCAGAGTTCATTATAATTCGCCCAAACCTGCCCAATTACAAGCATTAGCTTACACCCAAGGGACGGATATTCATGTCGCACCTGGACAAGAGGAACATTTAACCCATGAAGCTTGGCACGTCGTCCAGCAGATGCAGGGAAAGGTAAAACCGACGATACAAGCCCAAGGGATGTCGATTAATAACGATCAGGGTTTGGAACATGAAGCAGATGTAATGGGACTGAAGGCATTGCAGAGACGGGAGGGGGACAGGCAATTTGGGCAAATAAGGCCGACTGCTACAGTAGTTCAGCAGCGGTCATTGGGTCACGAGGTAATTCAGGGGCAATGGGAACAAATTTTGTACAGTCTGCTAGTCGGGGGAGCAACTTTAGGGGTACTAGCAGCATATTCTTGGTGGCCTGCAGGCTGGGGCCTCGCTCAGTTGCGTAACTTGTCTCAGTATGTAGCTCTGAGGGATATTCTCTCATGGGCAAATCTTGCCTGGACTCCTGGTAATGTTATTAACCTAGCCCAAGCCTATGCAGCAGACGCCGGAGGACGAACGGCTGCCGACTGGGTTGCTATCGCTGGTGCAGTTGGTGCAACAGACCATGAAGCTAATGTGGCAACCTTTGCACGAATGCCCGCGTGGAATCCTGTCAACATCACTGCCCTGTTAGCTTTGTTCAAAGCAAACCCCGGAGGACGAACGGCTGCCGACTGGGTTGCTATCGCTGGTGCAGTTGGTGCAACAGACCATGAAGCTAATGTGGCAACCTTTGCACGAATGCCCGCGTGGAATCCTGTCAACATCACTGCCCTGTTAGCTTTGTTCAAAGCAAACCCCGGAGGACGAACGGCAGACGACTGGGTCACTATCGCTGGTGCAGTTGGTGCAACAGACCATCAACGTAATGTGGCAGCCTTTGCACGAATGCCTGCGTGGAATCCGGTCAACATCACTGCCCTGTTAGCTTCGTTCAAAGCAAACGCCGGAGGACGAACGGCAGACGACTGGGTCACTATCGCTGGTGCAGTTGGTGCAAAAAACCATGAAGCTAATGTGGCAGCCTTTGCACGAATGCCTGGGTGGAAACGGGCAAACATCACTGCCCTGTTAGCTTCGTTCAAAGCAAACCCCGGAGGACGAACGGCAGACGACTGGGTCACTATCGCTGGTGCAGTTGGTGCAAAAAACCATGAAGCTAATGTGGCAGCCTTTGCACGAATGCCTGGGTGGAAACGGGCAAACATCATTGCCCTGTTAGCTTTGTTCGAAGCAAACGCCGGAGGACGAACGGCAGCCGACTGGGTCGCTATCGCTGGTGCACGTGGCGCAAAAAACGATGAAGCTAATGTGGCAACCTTTGCACAAATGCCCGCGTGGAATCCGACAAACATCACTGCCCTGTTAGCTTTGTTCAAAGCAAACGCCGGAAGACGAACGGCAGCCAACTGGGTTGCTATCGCTACTGCAGTTGGTGCAACAGACCATGAAGCTAATGTAGCAGCCTTTACACGAATGCCCGCGTGGAATCTGGCAAACATCACTGCCCTGTTAGCTTTGTTCGAAGCAAACGCCGGAGGACGAACGGCTGCCGACTGGGTCGCTATTGGTCGAGCAAACCAAGCTTTAGTCGATCAAGAGGTAGCAGTTTCAGAACTAGGTAGAATGGCTGGCTGGCTTTCCGCTAACATCCCTCCTTTTGCCGATAACGCAATTAATGCCGGCCTCACTGTGGGGAATTTACAAGCATTTCTCAGAACAGTTAATGCTGTGCCAAACAGTTTAGCGCTTGTGGGAGCCTGGGGAGCGAATGTGGTCGGACAAACGGTTGGGACCATTCTGACGGCTGGGGGCGCTCCCACAAATCCAGAATTAGTCCAGTTACTTGGGTTTGCCAATGTACATAATTGGGCGGCCGTTAATCTGACAAACGCTGCCGGTGGTGCAATATGTGGAGTACCAAATTGGGGGGCAACTCTCCCTCATGCGAATACATTTGCTACTAACTGGGTCAGGCCAGTTTGGCCAGCTGGAATGGGTGGAACAGTTGTAGCCACAAATCTTTTCCCCGGACCTAGGCCTGGAATAGGAGGTTATCAGGTCCAATTGCGCCTACTACAACAAAGAATTAATCATGTAGCAAATGGGCATAGTTTTGATAATTTTGACATGACCTATGCAAATTGCATCCGAAACGGTGTGGGAGGTAACATCACCTTATATCCTGTTGGCACAAACATAACCGCAACAGTCACGGCACATGTTAACTCAGTACCAGGACAAAATCTAGCCGATCAAGTTGCCTCAACCTATCCACTCAATGGCGTTGACCCTGGTAAATTTCTACAAAACAATATGGTGGGCGACAGAGTGGGTATCCAATCCGATGGCAATAGGTTTGGCCCTGGTGGAGGCACTTACCCAACCGCACTTACCCAATGTTATCCTTTACCGGGAGGAGCAAGTATTGTCGTAATTGTTGGTCGTGACCTCGTGGCCATTGGTAGATTGATGGGCCAAATCCCATAATGAATTGAAAAGCTATGAACAACTTTAATATAGCCTTGTATAAAGGCCCATCTTTTGAGAAGATCACATTAAAAGCCTATTCGATGCTGAGTGAGGCTGAGCGTATTAATTTTGAAACCAACCTAAATCAGGTTGGCATAAGTTTATGTGTCAATGGAGAGGAAAAACTCTCACATCTCATTAGCTTCGGTCCTCTGCAAACTCTTCTTTCCCAACTTGGACATGGGATTAACCGTCTAATAAATAATGAGTTTGCCTTAATAAGGAGTGGCGTCTTAGATGTTTCGGAAGGGCATTTTCTGCTTATTGAGCCAACTTTAGATGGCGAATCAGCGCTCATTTCGTTGATCAGCATATCGGAAACTCCGATTAGTGAGTATTTCCCAAACGGTCACCATAGTAATGAGTTATACGATTATATTCTTCTACATCAAGAAGCCTTAATCGAACAAAGTGTTAAACGCGACTACCCTGTAAAGATTCAGTTTGATATAAATCATCTACTAAAATCTTTGAAGCAAAGCAAAGAATATGGGGCTCTTGAGGTTTTATGACATAAATACTAGTTCATTCGATCATGGTCGATATGAGTGCAATCTCCTACCGTCGGGTGCGTTAGCGCGATCTCACTTGTAGGGGTGTGTTGGGTTATGTCTAATTGCCAGTGCACAAGACGCTCAGGCTTAAACGTCCTTGCTTTAGCTCTATCTTCAATCTCGTAGTTAGGCCAAAGCCGTAACGCACCATCACTTATCGTAAAAATTACTCGCTCACAAACCTTTGCGTGCCTAAATTGCTATTCACTTTCTGGAAACTCGACCAAATCTGGAAGTAGTGCGATCGCCGATCTTGTAGGTTGGGTTGAGGCACGAAACCCAACAATCACACCGTTTAACTTTACTGTTATCCCACAACCCAAGAACCCTGAGAATTACTTTTGAGACAGTGTTTTTAAGTTCACTGAGCAATTGCGCTCTGAGGTAATATCATGTCCGGTTGAATACTTACACCCTTGGGCGAATCGAAGGCAGAGGGCAGAAGGCAGAAGTAAAGGAGTAAGGTTTCAAGGGTAATGGTTTTTTATAACTAATTATCCGAACCTGATATAAGTTACGATGGTTTGATACTGGATGCGCGGAAAGTTAATCTATGAGCCTCGTTTTAGAACGTGAGACACCGCCTCTGCAAGAAGATGGAACCGGAGCGATTCGAGTTGGAAATTCAAGAGTTTTGCTAGAGACTGTTATTCGAGCCTTTCAAGATGGTGCATCCCCTGAGTCTATTGTCCATCGATACTCGACTCTATCTTTGTCCGATGTTTACAATACAATTGGCTACTACCTTCGACACCAAGATGCGGTAGAAAGATACTTAAATCATAGAGAGCAGTTAGCTGAATCAGTGCAGCAACGATTGTCTAGAATCCAACCTGATCTCAGCGTAATTCGTAGCTGATGAAAATTTTCATGTGTCTCCATGACAGCAATATGTCACTGATGACCAATAATTAGTCACTGTACAATTTAGTAACTATTCGGTAATTTATGCTTAAAAGCCCGTGACGAGGATTGAACTCGTGACCTCACCCTTACCAAGGGTGTGCTCTACCACTGAGCCACACGGGCTAGATTTAAATTATTAGATTTACATTATTGGTTTGATTTAGCCTAATGTACTTTGGCCAAATTTACTCTGCCAAGGTATCAATTAATCAGCTTTTGATTTGCCGACCCTAAACCAGTCATGGTAATTAGTCAACGGTTAACATCAGCAAATTTTCTGCTGACTTATCAAAAGTATATTTAGGTTATATCCCAAACCATTGTGGTGGGCCGGGCTGGATTTGAACCAGCGTAGGCATAGCCAACGGATTTACAGTCCGCCCCCATTAACCACTCGGGCACCGACCCTTTTAGCTCACATTTATAAATGTTAGCACAGCTTTTAGGAATTGTCAATTTTTTAAGGAAATCGACGGTAATTAGCCAATGGTGTACGCGTTGTGCAAGGCCCACCAGATCAGAACGCTGATACTGCCCAAAACCAGAATTGCTGAAATAACCACGGCTGTGGGGCTATCAGCTCCTTTAAACTTCATGATGCCACGATTGAGGTCTGACATAGTTTGTCGCTCCTGTTTGAGTTATCAGGGATCTAACCAACAAGTCGATTATAGCCAGGGCTAGATCAGGGGGAAATTTACCGATTAACCTTGGTATACTCAGCTTTGAGCGGTTATACTCGGCTTTTAAAGTGATCTCACTACTGAAAACCTAGACAAAACTATAGGAAAAATTTATAAATTATATAGGATTTTCTTGTGAAAGTATTGCTATTAACCTTGGCAGTGCTAGTCAGTTCCTTGGTAGCGCTAGAGGTCGGTTTACGATGGCTGCTCGGCTTCGGTAATCCCCTGATTTATGTGGCAGATGAGGAAATTGGCTACTTGCTAGCCCCTAACCAAAGCACCAGACGGTTTGGCAACCGCATTGTCATTAATGAATATTCCATGCGCAGTCCCAGCACCACTCCTAGGCTACCGCGATCCATGCTGCGGGTGTTCCTACTGGGGGATTCTGTTGCGAATGGGGCTTGGTGGACAGACCAAGACCAAACCATATCAGCACTGCTCCAATCTCAATTAGAACTATGGCTGACCAAAGACGTCTTACCAAGACTAACCAAGGAGAAACCATTTGAAACAGTGGAAGTCCTTAATGCTTCTGCTAATTCTTGGGGACCACGAAATGAGTTAGCCTATCTACGACGCTTTGGCACCTTCAACGCCCATGTAGTGGTATTACTGATTAATACCGATGACTTGTTTGCTACAGCACCGACTTCTGTACAAGTGGGACGCGATCGCAATTATCCCAGCCAAAAACCCCTCCTAGCCATAGCCGAGATCTGGAGTCGCTATCTCCTGAGAGCGCCAGCTATTCCTGAAATGGAAGCAGTCAGAGCGGAACCAGGAGACCGGGTTGGCTTTAATCTCAAGGCCATTGGGGAAATTAAGACCCTAACTGATGCTGCTGGAGCCAAGTTAGTGCTAGGGATGACCCCCCTACTGCGGGAAATTGGAACCAAAGGACCTCGTGACTATGAGTTAAAAGCCCGTAAACGCTTGAGTGGCTTTACTCAAGAGCACAACATTACTTATCTAGATTTTTTACCAGTGTTCAATAACACCGAAACACCAGAAATACTTTACCGTGACCACATTCACCTTAGCCCCCAAGGAAATCAGAAAGTCAGCGAAGTGATATCAACTCAGGTAGCTTCATCAGTGATCAAACTTTTCAGGTAAATGGAAAAAGGGACAGGGGAAAAGGTTGATCGCAAATCCAGATTCAAGACCCCCTGTTGAAGTCAGTCTGTCCAGGCAGACTTTGTACTCTTCGATAAGGCTTAACCTACCTATAGCCGCGACTTTTAGTCGTCAGGGCTAGAAGGGATTTATCAAAGCGGATTTGGCTAATTTGTTCCTTACCCCCTTAGGCTCCTCCTAATGTCGGTCAGTTACAAGTGCAACTGACCCCTAAATTATCAACAAAAAGCCCTTAACAGGGAACTGTCATAACCGAAGTATGGAGTTTATGATTCCCATTATCTACGTTGTGCCAAACTTGACCATCAAGAGCCATCTGCTCAATCAAACTTGCCAATCGCAGTGCTTTTAGGGCTTGTTCACCCCCGACAGAAGGTTGATTACCACCCCGTACACAATTGACAAAGTGTTCTAACTCAGCATGGAGTGGTTCAATGTTACTGGTATAAACCTTCTCAATCAAACCATCCTGTCGGTAAAGCACTTGACCATAGTCGGTCATATAATTGGCAGTGGTTTGCCGATGAATTAGAATCTCATTATTGAGGAAATCAGCTTCCGTCAGAGAATTTTTGCAATGGGCAGCGATGCGACGGATTTTTCGGTGTGTAACTTTACTGGCCGTGACAGTACCAACAATACCATTGGCAAACCCCAAGGTAGCAGTGACGTAATCTAAATACCCGGAATCAGAAGCACGGCTGCCACTAGCGGTTAACCTTGTCACAGGTGAGGCTACCAATTCTAGTAATAGATCTATATCATGAATCATGAGATCCAAAACCACCGAGACATCATTGGCTCGGTCAGAGTAGGGACTCATGCGATGAGCTTCCACAGCCAGCAATTGTTCTGTCTTCAGAACTTTGCTCAGTTCCTGGAAAGCTGGGTTAAAACGTTCAATATGTCCAACTTGAAGAATACATTGGGACTCTGCTGCAGCATTCACTAAGGATTCTGCCTCAGCAATACTAGCGGCAATCGGTTTTTCAATTAAAATATGGACTCCAGCTTGTAGACAAGTCATCCCGACGTCATGATGTAGACGGGTCGGCACTGCAATGCAAACCGCCTCTACATAGGGAAGAAGATCGTGATAATCTTCAAAAAAGCGAACACGGTACTTACTGGCAATATTTAAACCACGCTCGACGTTAATGTCTGCCACACCCACAATTTCAACGTCTTTGAGAAGACTCAAAACTCGGGCATGATGTTGTCCCATATTGCCAACGCCAATCACACCGATTTTGATTGGCTGCGGTAAGTTGCGCTGGACTTGATGATCTCGATGTCTTTGATAAGTACGATTCTGCACTCTTTTTTGCTCCTCCACCACTGGTAATAAGTCGATTTACTTAATCTAAGTCGCCTTAAACCATCCAGATAGTACCACAGCAACTATAAATGTGAAGAATTTCAAAGCTTTGTCCATCCTATTCAGCCTAAAAGAACCTTTAAAACATGTGTTCTATACTTATTGTGGTTTGACGAAATATGGAACACTAACCCTATGTGTCAGTTTGTGGGTTGTCTGTTGACAGAGCAATGAAATTATTAATTGGTAGTTGTAGTAACAGTGCAAAACGTTTGATTAGGCATTATCCTGATGAGACTTGTGATATCTGGTTGGATCATGTCTAAGAAAGTAATTGTGTTGTTATCTGGAGGTTTAGACTCTGCTACAGTTTTGTATCAATCAGTAGGAGACGGTTATGAGTGTTATGCCCTTTCCTTTGATTATCAGCAGCGACATCGACGAGAACTCAAATCAGCCTACGCAATTGCTAGTGCAGCAGGTGTTAAGGAACATCAGGTAGTCAGGTTTGACTTACGGCAGTGGGGAGGTTCAGCGTTAACCGATGATAACCTTGACCTACCCAAGGAGCGTAGTCTAGAGCAGATGTCTCAAGAAATCCCCATTACCTACGTTCCAGCCCGTAACACGATTTTTCTGAGCTTTGGCTTATCCTATGCAGAAGCAATTGGTGCTGAGGGAGTCTATGTGGGTGTCAATGCCTTAGATTATTCTGGCTATCCAGATTGCCGTCCGGATTATATCCAAGCAATGCAGACAGCTTTTGATTTGGGTACGAAACAAGGTAGGGAGGGCAATGGAATTAAAATTGTCACTCCTCTGATTGACCTGAAAAAAACCGAAATTATCCAATTAGGCAATCAGCTCGGTGTGCCTTGGGAAAAAACCTGGTCATGCTACACAGGGAACGATCTAGCTTGTGGTGTTTGTGATGCTTGTCGGTTGCGATTGGCTGCCTTTGCTGAGTTGGGATTGGACGATCCACTTACTTATCAGGAAGGCTGAGTGCCTCCGTGTGAAGGGTGCTGAGTAAGCTGAGTAATCAGTGTGTTGGTAGAACAACAGGGATTTTAATTGCTGTTGGATACTAAGATAATTGATTTAGCTGATAGTTACGGCTGGCGTAGATACGGTAAACCCCTGTATCTGCCAGCAATACTTCTTGATCAATCACTAACTGGTAGCCTTTCCGTTGGAGTAAGTTTGTGATCTGCTTTAGTTTTATCCCTGCTGTAATCTGATCAACCTCCATGACAATTTGCTGAATTTTTTCCCAATCCTTTTCCTTGATGCCAGCCAGGATATCTAGCTGAGGTTGATCAGCATTAACTTTGAGTAAATCAATTTTTTCAATGTTATGTTGATGAATCATACTAGATATACTCTTTGAGTGCTTGGAAAGTCCAAAATTGAAGACTTTGGCATTGGAGCCATACAGTGATGCATTGATCTGCAACAGTTCAAAAACATCTGGTAAGGTTTCAAAGGAGAATAGTCTGGCATTTTTACAGATTTGCTGAGCAAACAGGGTGAACATACCGATGTTTGCCCCTATATCAAAAATACAATCCCCATCATGGATAGTTATGCCATGTTTAATGTAGGTCTTTTCTTCAAATATTTCTTGATATAATTCATTGGTTTCTTGTTCATTTTCATGAACGATTACTAAATTATTTGGTAAATGGTAATCGTTATGATTAACTAGCAATGCTTCGGCTTTAAGAATATCAAAATTGGTAGCTAATCCTAGGTTAGAGTGATTTGGTGATAATGGCTGATTGGCAGGAGACTTGATCCAGTCTTCAAAACTAGAGCAGATGACAGGACTCCCATTTTTTTGAGTAGATATTATACTAGACTTATCAAATATTTTTTCAACATGTTGATAAGATTTTGATAAGTTTATTTTGGATGGAATATTTATATCTTCCATCCATAAGTTAAGAGATTGATTTAAGGGTTCTGCTGTCAGGGTAGCTGTTAGTTTAATAGTTATTTCAGATAGTTGATTTGCGTTTAATACCATAGGTATTTTTGTTAACTATATTGATTTAAAGGCACAGTAGTAATATCACGAATTATAAGTAGTTATCTTGACATAGATATTACTGACTTAA
>NZ_JAAHIG010000160.1:0-18899 GCF_010692305.1 Moorena sp. SIO4G3
TCTCTCGTAAAGCAGTAATCTACAGCATGCACACCCTCTATGTATTTGGTTATGCAGAGATTTGCGAGTGGAGCCCTATGGAGCCGACGGAGGTTCCAGGAGAAGTGAAGACGACAATGATGAAGTATTGGCTGTTGCCATAACACTTTAAATTTCTAGGGGGGGTTTCCCCCCTAGCAAAGGCTCCTGGTCTTATAAAATAAGATCACATCAGGTTTGGTTTGGGATCTGATTGACATGAGAATTTCAATCCACTTACTGTGGCATTGAAAAAGCCGTAGACATAATATCTACGGCTATTTTTTTTGGGGTTGCTGATTCTGGGTATGGTTTCGCCCCCCTAGCCCCCCAATTTTGGGGGGAAAAAACTCTAAAAGTCCCTCTCGGTGCGCTTTCCAATGGGCGAGTAAATCGCCCTTGGGTCGCACCGCAAAGTTGGGGGATTTAGGGGGCTTTAACAAAACCAAATGATCGAGCATTCATTCCTTGATTCAGCAACGCCATTTTTTTTCTGTTTGAAACTTGTATTTTTTGTAAGCATTCAGCCGTCAGCTTATTTTATTCAATAGCTAATAGCTGTTCGCGCAGCGTGCGCCTAGCACTTAAGCTGATAGCTGATAGCTGATAGCTGATAGCTGATAGCTGATAGCTGATGGCTGATGGCTGAATGCTTATAGCTTATCTTGTCTTTTTATCAAAATATCTTACTAATCAAGTCTGGTAATTCCTTACATATAGTAACCATATTAGCAGTAGGAGACAAAGCACCAGCAATTCTGATTAGCATTTTCATAGCCTTGTTGGCTATTTTCTTGACAGCACTATCTTCAGAATTAGTTAAAGCAGAAGCGATATCTTCAATTTGTTCTAGAGCGTCTGCTTTGTCTTCGTCATCCAAATCTTCTGCTAAGACGGCGCTTTGCAGTTTACTGAGTAATTCTTTCAGTTGTTTTTTATCAGACTCAGACTCAGTCTCAAAGCTAGGTAACTGGTTGATAGTACTGGCAACCGTACCACTAATATCACCTAAGTTAAACGCACCAACACCACTACTTGTAACTTTAGCGTTGCCAGATATGTTGCCAGATTCAGATATATTTGTATTGCGACTTTGATCATTGATATGAGTCATTAGTTTATAAAAATCTCCAGAAATATTACCGTGTTGTGCTAAAATAAAGACTGATTGTTTAATATCGCCTTTAACGTCAACTAATTTATTAATATCGTGTTGATTGTTAGATACTAACTTGTCCAAATCTATTATATCACCAAGTAAACTCCAAACATTAACCATCTGATAGCTTTTTTGACATTGAATGCTGTCTTGTTGGTCTTCTATAAATTTTAGCAATGTTTCAAAGGGATAAGAGTGTGGCGACTGACTATCTTTACACTTAGGACAATTACAAGGTATTAACTGACTATACTTCAAGCGCTGATAAGAAGCATTAATTTTATCTAGTTCGTAAGCAACTATGCTCAATAATCCCCGCTTATCTCTACCAGCAACCCTAATCTTAATCTCTCGTTTGCCGTAATATTCAACCACTTCCGCTTTGGTGTTGTCCTTAGTTAAAATGACGCCACTTTTCCAAACGTATTGTTGTTGGTCAATATAGTGGTGCATCACTACAATAAGCCGAGTGATAATACCCTTGGGCATAAAATCCGGATAAGCGTAGCGTAAAATCAGATTGTGGGATGGATTCCAATCATAGTCTGGTTGGTTATCGCTGAGGAGTTGAGGGGCGATAAAGGTATCTTTGCAATCAGGAATTTCATAACAGAGTTGGAATTTCTTCATTAGTTCTAGTAATTCCCCTCTGGTAGAGGCATACTTGTCATCTTGCCAAATACGTTTTAAATCGTTGCGGGTAAACTTTCCTTTGTTATTAATAACTTTAGGATTATCGAGCACGTTGTAAACCGCATCGGTCGCCCATTCTGGTTTAAGAATAACTATTTTATATAACAACGAATCTTCTTGCTGCTGGAAATGAAGACATACCCCTAAATCGTGGAGATATCTGCTTAACTGTAATTTATCTTCTAGTAAAGTAAATCCATTGGTTTCACAGATATCTAGATATTTATCAAGAGAGATATAATTACGGGAATCGTTTTCTAAGGCTTGACGTACCTTTACCCAAGTTTTCGGTAATGGTTGTCCCACGTGAGGTAATTTTTTAATGTAATGTTTAATCTCATCGGTAATATTTTCTAAACCTCGGTTAGTTTTGAGATTAGTAGGCAGAGTGTCTTTGAGATTGGTAAACTGTCCTCGCAAAGCGCTTTCGTTAATTTCCCTTCGGCGGTCTTGTTTCTCGTTTTTAATAATCAACAGAGGGCTATTATCACTAAATTGTTCTACACTATTGAGCCAATAATAAAAATCGGTATCTTCTTTGCGACTATCCGCAACTAAAGTATAGAGAGAACGTTTAGTCAAGAAAAACTGATGGGTAGCATGATAAATTTCTTGCCCGCCAAAATCCCAAATATTAACCTTAAATTCTCGTTCATGATCTAGAGGGAAACTCCATTTAATAACATCAATGCCTTCTGTAGACTTTTGATTGTCTTGGAGTTGGTATTGGGGGTCTTGAATTTTCTTAGCTAAACTAGTTTTGCCTGCTCCGGCCTCGCCCACAATCAATAACTTAGCTTCATAGATATAAGCTTCTCCTTCTTCCCTTAATTGTCGAAAATATTGTTGAATGCCATCTATTCCTTTACTGGCAACTTCTGGCGGTGGCACAACGAGGGGATTACCAGATAAATATAGCTCGGTTAAATTGGAGAGATTTCCAAGATATTCCGGCAGGTTAGTTAGTTGATTCTCCCATAAATATAGCCTGGTTAAATTGGATAGATTACCAAGAGATTCCGGGAGGTTGGTTAGTTGATTCCACGATAAATCTAGCTCAGTTAAATTGGATAGATTACCAAGAAATTCCGGGAGGTTGGTTAGTTGATTGTTTCCTAAATATAGCTCAGTTAAATTGGATAAATTTCCAAGAGATTCCGGGAGGTTGGTTAGTTGATTATTTCCTAAATCTAGCTCAGTTAAATTGGATAAATTTCCAAGAGATTCTGGTATACTTTTAATTTTGTTACCGCTTAAGTTTAACTGTTTAAGTTGTTTGAGTTCAAAAACTTCCTCTAGTACTGATGAATTATCTGATAAATTATCTAATAAATTACTCAAATCTAGTAGTTCAAGATTTTTTACCCTGGCTTCTCGGATTTTTTTTTGGAAGCTCTTTAAAATACTATCTTTGTTGCTAGGGGATTTTTTTTGAATACTATTGTTGGCTTCTCGAATTTTTTTTAGGAAGCGCTTTAAAATACCATCTTTGTTGCTAGGGGATTTTTTTTGAATACTATCTTTGTTGCTATAGGATGGAGAGTCTTGTGGAATACTATCTTTGTTCCTATAGGATAATAGGGAGTATCGTGTATGGAGGTCGTCGTAGTGCATATAGGAATTGTGATTTCGGTGATGTACTTTTGTGCTGGGTTATCAGCTTAAGCGCTACGCGAACAGCTATCAGCTTATGTGCTGAGGTTTATCTTAAGCTGTTCGAGTGGCATTGCTGAATGAAGGAATGAACAGGGTGTGATACCCATCAGATAAAACTATTCAACAACTTCCTCTACATGAATTTACTGTTGGTACTTATTTACTTATCTGTCCTAAAAACAAAGATTTTGCAAAATGAGAAAACTTTTTTATAGCTAAGTAAAAATACTTATGAAATCTGTCAACTTCACTCCAAGTGTTACAGCAGCTGTTCATTCCACAAAACTCTGAAAATCATTTCATGATTAAGCAAGGCTGTTGGAGTAGCGTGACCCATTCGCTTAGCGTGGCTCATAGACCAAGGTTTAAGGTCTACCCTGAGTTTTAGGGATCAGGGACTTCAGAAGAAGGCAGTCGGAAGTGGCAAACAATCCTGTGTAACTCATAGCTATGATCAGCGCTATATTATCCCTGACTAAACAAATCTATTGTAATGTTTTTTATATAAAAGTTATGTCAAGTCACTGGTTAAATGCAACCACGAGGATTTATACTTAATAACTTTTAATAACTTTGGTGAAAGAATTTTCTTCTTTGATTCAGCAATGCAAAAAGTCCGGTGTTGCATAAATGCAGGATGATTTGAATAGTTTTCTGGAATAGGCATCTTGGTAGAATAGGCATCATGGTGGAAGGAGCATCATGGTGAAATAAGCATCTTGTGTAGAATGGGCATCTTGCCCGTTTCCAACACCCCCGACTCCCGACTCCCGACTCCCGACTCCCGATTCCCGACCCCCCCACACTTACCTTGGTCAGATCCTCTAGGATGACAGATGAAGCAGGAAAGTCCTATCGTGAGGGTAAAGCTAGAGCTATATTCCTTCCGGATTACTCTCAGTAGTTGCGTAACCTGTAGATTCACATTAAGCTCATTGTTCTTTGAGGCTGTACCGTGCCTAAATCTATTCCATTACTATCTATTCTTGTTCTGATGGGTTTGATGAGTTGGTCAGCACCAGTTGCTGGACAAGCACTCATTCCCTATACCCTAAAATTGGATTCAGAGGAACTCGAACAGCAGGGCTTAACTCTGGCTCAAGAAGCCATTCAGTTAGTCCGCTTTCAACAATACGACCTGGCCTTGCCTAAGGCCAAGTTAGCGACTCAACTTGCCCCCAACACCTATCAAACCTGGTTTATCTTGGGAACCTTGTACGTACAGTCCCAGGAGTTGGATCAAGGCATTGAAGCGTTGCAAAAGTCTTACTCTCTGGCACCAGATGAAGCTGGGGTGCTGTTCACCTTGGGGTCAGCGTATTTCCAAAAAAGCGACTATAGAAAAGCGATCGCTCAGTTGAAAGCGGGTTTAAAACTCAAGCCCGATGTGCCAGAAGCCCTGTTTGACTTGGGTAACTCTTACTATATGCTCAATCAGTATCCTGAAGCAATCGATGCTTACAACAAAGCTGTTGCCCAAGACAAAAGCTTTTGGCCAGCCATTAACAATATTGGGTTGGTCAACTATGAACAAGGGGATGTGGAGAGTGCCATTAAACAATGGGAAGCAGCGATAGGGATTGATAAAGAGGCGGCAGAACCTCAACTTGCGATCGCTGTGGCTCTGTATGCCCAAGGGGATATTGAAAAGGCACTATTAATGGGAGAAGCGGCAATCCGCCTAGATAGCCGCTATGCTAATTTAGAGTTTCTTAAAGAAAACCTGTGGGGTAAGCGCCTGCTTTCTGAAACCAAAAAGTTTCTGGAAAATCCCAGAATTCAAGCCACCATTATCCAGAGTCAAGGTCTACCCTAAGTAGCTCAACTCCACCTGTCATCGGTGACTCCTAAAAATAGTGCTTGATCTCTATCAATTGCCAATAGGGGAGGGATGGCAGCCAAACATGGGCAATCATCTCAAGGGCAGTGGTTTAAGATTGGCAATTTTCAAGACAGGAATTTAATTGTCCTGGGGCAATAGAGCCATGATCTGATCAACAAACTTTTGATGGTCAACAACAGGTTTGGAGATGTAGTCATCAGCACCACTTTGCTTAAGAAAGTTTTCTCGATCCCCTTCCATCGCATGAGCAGTGACCAGAATAATTGGCAGTTGGGACGTTTCAGCATCAGCCTTAAGCATTTGGGTAATCTTAATGCCGTCTACTGATTTACCCTGATAAACACTATGAGCTAGGGAAACATCCATCAAGATAATGTCTGCCTCCCCAGCTTGGGCTATCTGCATTACTTCTTCTACATCTTCAGTATGCTTTACATTCAAACCGCCCCGCTTACTGAGAATCTTGGAAAAAACACGAGCATTAATCGGATCATCTTCGACAATCAGAACGGTTTTCATGGGTCTTGGATCAAGAGTGTCATTTTTGGCAAAAGTGTCATTTGATCATAAGTTTGACAGGGAATCTGTCATGTTGCTATTTCAAATGCAAGATGTCATCTTCTCAAGTCTACTTTTCCCAAATCCTTAGGTAACTAGTAATGTTCATTGGACTAATACAGGTGATAGGCTGCTTAATACCAGGGAAGCTGACGCTCCTGGAAAAAGCCTTCCTTAACTGCATCCAAACCTAGATTATAGTGTCTTGGGGACAGTGGGCACAAGGAATTTTAGGTGCGCCTAACTAATGCGAATTTAATTCGCCACGGGTCGCACCTGCGGGAAGCGAAGCTTCTGGCTGGGTTTTCCTTGAGCCTGTTTATTTGAGTCATGCTCATACTTTAGCTTGGCAAAACCCACCACTATCTTAAGGCGGGAAATCGGCTTTGGAACCAGATGCTCAAATTTTATGTAAGCATTCAGCCGTCAGCCGTCAGCCGTCAGCCGTCAGCCGTCAGCCGTCAGCCGTCAGCCGTCAGCCGTCAGCCGTCAGCTTATTTTATTCAATAGCTGATAGCTGATAGCTGAGAGCTGATAGCTGAGAGCTGATAGCTGATAGCTGATAGCTGAGAGCTGATAGCTGAGAGCTGATAGCTGAGAGCTGATAGCTGATAGCTGAGAGCTGATAGCTGAGAGCTGATAGCTGATAGCTGAAGAAAAAATTCTCAACTCCAGATCTTCCCTATCTTTTCGAGTACCGTAGCCTTAACGAGCGTGCAATTTCCCTATACCCTAAACCCCAACACCCTGTTGTCAATTCTGCATTGGAGGATTTTTGATGGCAAAACAGCTGAACCTACTGGAAAACAGTAATGTCATTCCCACAGCCCTACATTTGGAGATGCAACGCTCATATCTTGAATATGCCATGAGTGTGATTGTGGGGCGTGCTTTACCTGATGTCCGTGATGGGCTTAAGCCTGTACATCGACGTATCCTATATGCGATGCACGAATTAGGGTTAACCCCAGATCGACCATACCGCAAATGTGCTCGTGTGGTTGGGGATGTGTTGGGTAAATATCACCCCCACGGTGACCAAGCGGTGTATGAAGCGATGGTGCGGTTAGTCCAGGACTTTTCGACCAGGTATCCCCTCCTTGACGGTCATGGCAATTTTGGTTCGGTGGATAATGATCCACCAGCAGCCATGCGTTACACTGAAACCCGACTTTCTCCGGTGGGCGCGCAAGCCCTATTGTCAGAAATTGGGGAAGCAACCGTTGATTTTATCGACAACTTTGATAGCTCCCAGCAAGAGCCAGTGGTACTCCCGGCACAATTACCAATCTTGTTGCTCAATGGTTGCTCTGGCATTGCTGTGGGCATGGCAACCAATATTCCTCCTCACAATTTGGTAGAGATAGTAGATGGCTTGATTGCTCTGATTGACCGTCCCGATTTAGCAGATGAAAAACTCTGGAAATTAATTCCCGGACCCGATTTTCCCACTGGGGGGGAAATTGTGGCAGCTGAGGGGATTCGGGATGCCTATACTACCGGTCGTGGCAGTATACCGATTCGAGGCATCACTAAGCTTGAAACCATTCAAGTCGGTCGAGGGAAACGGGGGCAACGCAGGGCAATTGTAGTGAGTGAGTTGCCCTATCAGGTGCATAAGGCCGCCTGGATTGAAAAAGTGGCAGCGTTGGTCAATCAAGGGCGTATAGAAGGGATTAGCGATATCCGAGATGAAAGCGATCGCGAAGGGATGCGGGTGGTGGTGGAACTCAAACGAGATGCTCAGCCATCAACGGTTCTCCAGCAGTTGTATAAGCAAACCCCCCTGCAAACAAACTTTGGTGCTATCCTGCTGACCTTGGTAGATGGACAACCCCGACAACTTACCCTGCGGCAGTTGTTAGAATCATTTATTACCTTCCGAGAACAGACTCTAACCCGCCAATATACTTATGAGCAGTCCCAGAAAGAAAGACGTCTTCACCTGGTAGACGGGTTACTGGCTAGCCTGAATCAGCTGGATGCCATGATTGACATTCTCAGAAATGCTCCTGATGGTAGCACTGCTAAGCTTTCCCTGCAAAACCAGTTAAACTTAAGTGAAATCCAGGCTGACGCAATTCTGGCCATGCCCATGCGACGGCTAACTGGCTTAGAACGAGAAAAGTTAGAGACCGAGCGTGAGGAACTTTCCCAGCGCCTGGAACAGCTTCACCAATTACTCAATGATCGGCGGGAATTGCTCAAAGCCCTCAAGAAAGATTTGCGATCGCTTAAACGCAAGTACGGTGATCCTCGCCGTACCATAATAAACTCTATTGCTTCAACTGAAAAACAGCTAGAACAACCGACAACTCCTCAACCCAGGAGTAGGAAATCTGCTCAACCCCAAAAAACTCCTGATACCCTACCTAATGCTCCAACTGAGCCAGAACAAACACTTCTAGAATTTACCTCTCACGGGTATGTACAGCGGCAAAATTCCACAACACAGCCAAAATTCCCCAAGTCAATTAAACAAGGGGAGGACTTTATAGTTGAGGCTCAGCTGCTGCTCACCACACAAGAATTAATGGTAATCACTGGTTCTGGCAAAGCCTACCCAGTCAAAATTAGAGATATTCCACCAGCAGCTGGACGCAAGCAGGGCATTCCCTTGGTAAAGTTGCTGCCAAATTCGGCTCAATCAGAAACAGTTGTGGCTCACTTTAGGGTGCCAGATGACCTAGAAAAATTCACCCTAGTGTTGCTGACTCACCAAGGTAAAATTAAGCGTGTATCAGTGTCTGAGTTGACAAAACTAACGAACCGTGGTATGTTGCTTACCAAGTTCAGAAATGAAGATCAGCTACTGTATGCCAACCTGTTTACTAATACAGCTGCACAAGTGGTGGTAGCAACTAGTAATGGACGGCTGTTGCGCTTTGAGATTAATGACAAACAGTTACCCATTATGGGACGCAGCGCTCAAGGTAATCAAGCCTTACGGCTAAAGGGTAAAGAAAAGCTGGTTGGCTGTGCTGTGCTAGGGGAAGAGGAAAACCTCTTACTGGTGTCTGAGCAGGGGTATGGAAAGCGCCTCCCCGTGCAGGCGATCAGGTTGGCTAATCGGGGAGACCTGGGAACTCAAGCGCTACAGTTTAAAACCGCTAAAGATGGTTTGGTCAGCATGGTTAACGATTCCATCGCCAGTGAGGTCATGGTAGTCACTTCCGTCGGCGGTAAGCGTTTAGCTATGGAATCGGTGCCGATTTGGGGAAAAGATGGCACAGGGGATCCCATTGCCAAACTCAATCCGGAGGAAAAAATCATTAGTGTTACTCCTCTGGTTCAGCACTTAACTGTTTAACTGGTTCAGCACTTAACTGTTTAACTGGTTCAGCACTTAACTGTTTAACTGGTTCAGCACTTAACTGTTTAACTGGTTCAGCACTTAACTGTTTAAGGCGATATCCCACACTGTGAACGGTTTCAATCAAATCTCTGGGTGCGCCAGCTAATCTCAGTTTGCGCCTCAAACTTTTGATGTAAGCGTTGACCGTCTCCTCTTCGGGAGGGTTTTCAAAAGACCAGACGTGCTCGATAATTACACTACGAGTCAGTACCCGCCGACCGTTGCGCAGGAAAAATTCGAGTAAACTATACTCCTTACGGGTAAAGTGGATAAGTTGGTGATCATAGCTTACTTCATAGGTACTCGGGTCAAGACGCAAATCGCCCCACTTAAGCACTGGTGGTGCGATAGATTGACCTCGACGCAGCAGAGCCCGAATCCGCGCAAATAATTCTGGTAAGTCAACGGGCTTAACTAGATAATCATCAGCCCCTGCATCTAGACCCTTGACTTTATCATTAGTGGTATCACGACCCGTCAACATTAGAATCGGCATTTGATTGCCTTGGGCTCGCAATTTTCGACAAACACCAAAGCCATCGAGCTTGGGCAGAGTCACATCTAGGACCATCAAATCATAATCAAGCATTTGGGATTGCTGGCAAGCAATTTCGCCATTGGTAACCATATCAACCACATAACGTTGGTTGGTGAGGGCTTCGGATAAATTTTCAGCAAGGAGAATATCATCTTCCACTAACAAAATTTTCATTGAAGAAGTTTTTTTGTTAAAAATGACTGATAAGAGTACATAGGTAAAGTCTAAAAGACATTGGAGTGGCGATTCTACGTCAAGACTAACTTATGTTACTCTCGTTGCTCCAGTTTCTGGGTAGATCACCAACAGTAAAGTTGACAGCAGTCACAACCACTGTTCATAATTATCAGGTGGATAAACTTTAGCATTCAAAATAAACCCTTGGCTAACGTTGTTGTAATTGGTGCCCAGTGGGGCGATGAAGGAAAAGGCAAAATAACAGATCTGCTGAGTCGTTCAGCAGATGTAGTCGTCCGTTACCAGGGGGGCGTCAATGCTGGGCATACAGTTGTTGTTCAAGGTCAAACGTTTAAACTGCACCTGATACCTTCTGGAATTTTGTATCCGGATACAGAGTGTATTATTGGTTCCGGTACAGTTATTGACCCAGAAGTTTTAATTGCCGAACTTGACCAACTTGAAGCACTGGGCATTTCCACTAAAAATCTGCTGATTTCAAACATAGCCCATGTCACGATGCCTTATCATCGATTGATTGACCAAGCATCGGAAGAGCGCCGGGGTAGGCAGAAAATTGGTACCACGGGTCGTGGCATTGGTCCGACCTATGCGGATAAATCAGAGCGTGCTGGTATTCGGATCATTGACCTGATGGATCCGGAAGTATTGGTAGAAAAATTAACCTGGACGATTAATTATAAGAACGCTATTTTAGAGAAGCTCTATAATCTACCGCCGTTAGACCCAGCTGTTGTGATCAAGCAATACCAGGAGTATGCTGAACGGCTAGGCTCTTATGTGGTCGATAGTTCCTTGAAGATTTATGAGGCGATTGAGCAAAAACGCAATATTCTCTTTGAAGGCGCTCAAGGGACACTGCTAGATTTGGATCATGGTACCTACCCTTATGTCACCTCTTCCAATCCAGTTGCTGGCGGAGCTTGTGTGGGTGCTGGTGTAGGACCGACAATGATTGATCGGGTGATTGGTGTGGCAAAAGCTTACACAACCCGAGTCGGAGAAGGACCGTTTCCCACAGAGATCCACACTCGAGAAGGAGAGTTACTTTGTGAGCTAGGATCAGAATTTGGGACAACCACCGGTCGCCGCCGCCGTTGTGGCTGGTTTGATGCCGTCATTGGTCGCTACGCTGTTCGGATTAATGGTCTTGATTGTCTAGCGATCACCAAACTGGATGTACTCGATACCTTTGAAGAAATTAAGGTGTGCGTCGCCTATGAAATTGACGGTGAAATCAGTCGGGAATTTCCTAGCAGCACTAGCGTGTTTTCCCGATGCCAGCCTGTTTACAAAACCCTATCCGGTTGGCAAACATCTACTTCTGAATGTCGGTCTTTAGAGGATTTACCCACCGAAGCCTTGGATTATCTTAAATTCCTGGCAGAACTGATGAAAGTTCCCATTGCTGTGGTTTCCTTAGGAGCCAGCCGCGACCAGACAATTATTGTGGAAGACCCAATCCACGGTCCAAAGCGAGCACTATTGGATGCTAGCGGTACACCGATAACTTCGGGAGTTTAAGTGCGTCAGGGTGTCAGGGCGTCAAGGCGTCAGTCGGAGAGTTTAAATGTCACCAGTTTCCGATTCGATTAAACACCCTGACTTACCATTTAGGTCAGCACCTCCCTCGGTGGCGGAATCGACCGGTAGCTGACCAGTAATGGCCATTAAATTGGCTACGTTATCTCGAAGAGTTAAAGTCCTACCGATGAATGTTACTGTAGAATGTCAAAAGCGACCAGAAGGTAGTAAGCCGAGAGCCTTACGCCGTTCTGGCTTGATTCCCACCGTACTTTACGGTCACAATGGTGCAGAATCTGTATCCCTAACTATGACGGCTAAAGCAGCAGAAGACTTGCTTAAAACAGCCTCGGTGAATAATACCCTGATAGAGCTCTCTATTCCTGACCTTTCCTGGAATGGTCCAGTTCTGCTGCGGGAGATACAATCTCATCCTTGGAAAAATTCCCTGTACCACCTCAGTTTTTTCTCGGTGGCTTCTCAAAATAAAGTAGAGGTTGTTGTACCTCTGAAGCTAGTGGGAGAAGCGGTAGGAGTTAAGCAAGGTGGGGTTTTGCAGCAAAGGCTTACAACAGTAAAAGTGCAATGTCCCCCAGATAAAATTCCCGAAAGCATTGATATTGATATATCAAATTTGGAACAGGGTAAGATGTTCTACATTTACGAGTTAGTCTTGCCAGAAGGGATCCAGGTTATGGATGATCCTAAATTAAGTGTTCTTGCTATCACGTCTAAATAAAGCGTTGCAGAATACAGGTAAGCATTAAGCTATCAGCCGTGAGCTTAATCCTTACCTTAAATCCTGTTTTGTTAATTAGCGATAGAGCACTGATAATTTTCACTGATAATTTTCAATGTTCAATTTTAAATTGACGAATAATGTTCCATGATAAGTATTGAACCGAAAACAATATCATTACTTGATACAGCAATGATACAGCAATGATAGTTTGGTTATAGTTGTCTGATTAAGCCAGGGCAGAGTTAAAATTTCCCTGGCTTTTTTGTGAATGATTAGTCGGATTGGAAGAAAATGACAGAAAACTCTCAACAGTCAAGACCTATTGATGTCTTTGGTGTCGGAAATGCTTTAGTCGATATTCTGGCACTGGTGGATGATGATTTTATCCGGGAACATGACCTGAATCGAGGGGCAATGACTTTGATGGATGCCCAAAAGCAGGGTATGATTCTACAAAATCTTGAGCATGTTTCTCTGGAACTGAGCTCAGGAGGCTCCGCTGCTAATACTATGATTGCGATCGCTCAAAGTGGTGGTAAAGGCTTCTATTCCGGTAAGGTCTCTAGAGATACCAATGGGGAATTTTACCGACAAGACTTATTGAAGGCAGGGATTGACTTTGATGTGCATCCAGCTGAGCTATCTAGTGGTCCAACTGGTACCTGTGTGGTTCTAACTACCCCTGATGCTGAGCGTACTATGTGTACTCATCTGGGAGTATCTACTACTTTGGCTCCTACTGATATTGATGTAGAACGACTCAGCCAATGCAAATATAGCTACGTTGAGGGCTATCTCTGGACGGGGGATGAAACTCGGAAAGCTTGTATTGAGGCTATGGAACAGTCCAAGCTTAAAGGAGTAAAGAGTGCTTTTACCTTTTCCGACTTCTTTCTAGTAGAGAATTTTGCTGATGATTTCCGTCAGCTGATTACAGATTATTGTGATGTGGTCTTCTGTAACGCGGCTGAAGCACGCCACTTCTGTGGAGTGGAATCCTTGTCTGATTGTGCTGGTAAAATAGGCGAGTTAGTGGATACAGCTTTTATCACTGATGGTCCTAATGGTTGTTTAGTGGTTGAAAATAAAACAATTTTCGAGGTGCCTGGATTCCCAGCTAAGGCCGTGGATAGCGTAGGAGCTGGTGATGCCTTTGCGGGTGGTGTGTTGTTTGGACTCACCAATGGTTTGACCACTAAGCAAGCAGCACGTTGGGGAAACTATTTTGCTTCAAAAGTAGTACAAACTTATGGTCCACGTCTGGAGGGATCTCAGGCTGAGTCTGTCAAGGAAGTTGTTGGTAGCGATTAAGCTATTGTGCAAATGCAGCTTTCAATTGGGTGAGGTATTGCAGTACGCATTAAAGTTAGAACATTGATACAAGCAGCATAA
Source organism: Moorena sp. SIO4G3 (assembly GCF_010692305.1). Classification (NCBI taxonomy): domain Bacteria; kingdom Bacillati; phylum Cyanobacteriota; class Cyanophyceae; order Coleofasciculales; family Coleofasciculaceae; genus Moorena; species Moorena sp. SIO4G3. The sequence goes on from NZ_JAAHIG010000160.1 coordinate 13,677, forward strand.
GCTGTTTTAGTCAACGTTTAGGTGCGACCCTTGGGTCGCACCTTGTTGTTGGAGTAAGCTGTTATGGATTGAACCTCCCCATCCTAAGAGGAATGGGGATTCCCAGGCACAACCACCGTTGGTTGTTATCTCCATGGGCGTAACTTTCCCGCGCACCGTTCGCGTAGCGTGGCCATAGGCCAGGGTAGCTGAGTAGGGTCAATACCCAGTTTTTTTTGAGACCCTTACTTTTTATATTAACACTATTTGAGAGGGAAAATTCATCCCCGACCTTTGAGGACGGGGTATTCTTTTCCCTCTCAAACTCTCCCACTCTGATAAAAATGCCACAGGATTAGCGATCGCAGTTTATTGTCAGTTTTGGTAATTCTGTAATTTTTGAGAGGTTTGGCTGTCCTAAAACTAAATCGTAGTTTCTTCATTAACAGCCTCTAAAACACTGTTGTACGGTGATGTATCACTGACAATAATCACAACCTGCCCATCTCCCGCAGATTATTAATATCTTGTTCAAAATCTTCTACACCATAATGAACTGGGATTTGACGGCTTGCTAGTAGATGTTGAAAAGCAATACGATTCATCCCGGCAAATCGACTGGCTTGAGCAAGGGTAAGTTTTTCTTTTTCAAACAGCAAAACAGCAATTTCTTGTTTCATTTCAGCTTCAGTCATTCGAGTCGCGGTTAGAAGTTCATCAGTGATAATAATACTCATAGCTACAATTTTATTGATTATCTTTATGGTAAGGATGTTTAGATCTTGTAGATTGGGTTGACCCAAGGAAATCCAAGGACTCAAGACTATACTAATTTACTTCCTGCATCGCTGCTGAGAATGTCTGGAGTTTAGACTAAGTCGCTACCTCAACATGCGTTCGCGTAGCAGGATACGGTAGGGTCGATTGCCTCAAACGGTCGGCTGCACGGCGTTGTTGTGCTGCTCGTGCCAACGAGGTTGTCTCAAGGGGCTTGAAATGATTTGCCTGCCACTTTCAGTTTGCCTCCGTCGCACATCATCACAAATTGCTTGTAAGTCGTAGTTGAAAGACTTGGCATGTTCTTCAGGTGCGACCCGTGGCGAATTTAATTCGCCAACGGAAAGCGCACCTATAGAATTTTGTGGATTTCTTCGAGAATTTCATCATTCCACATCTTTATTCTCCCATTAGTTCATAAGGTGTACAAATCGTCGGTAGTTCGTATCCAGCATCAAAGCTAATTTGGGCTAATTTTTTCTGAATTTGGGCATTTGCAATATGTTTACAATTCCACGTTAGCAGATAGTCCAAGCCATAAACTTGATAAGATATCCGATACCTTGCTCCAAAATTACGCATCAACCGGATGTTAGCTCCTGTGGCGATTTTAGTGCATTGAAATAACAGTATGAATACCTTCAACAACCTGTTCAATGAAATCAACAGCATCATTAACAAGTTTCTCATTGATCGGCCATCTATTACCTAGCCCTAGTGTTGGATCTATGTCAGCTTCATGAGCAATTTTATTTCGACGATCGACGATAATGCTCAACTGTTGTTTAATCTCTGTTGCCGATTTACCCATCACATTACCAACTTCTTCCCATAATTTTTGACCTGAAATTAATCTAATTGCATCTGCTATCTTGTCTGGCTGTTGAAAGCTTTTATAGCTGTGTTTTTGTCGAATTTCATTTTCTAACCAATAGTCTAGATTTGAAGCAACATTTAAACCTTCACGCATACTTCCCAAGGAAATTTGAAAGCGAGAAAATGCCGGAGGCTCTGAGCGATTTCCACGGTAAATTTCTAGCATTTATAATCTCACTACTTCATGAATATAATAATCTAATGCACTGACAGATAGCACCAGTGTTGCTCTCAAAATGTCTGAAAGGTCGAGAGCAGATGTAGATTGTGCTTTAACAGAATTATGAACAGCTATCAAATCTCGAACACGACGGATGCTGATATGGAAGTGATCAAGCGCGGACTGCATTACAAGTTAGATTAATTACCTGATCTGCTAATCTGGAAAAAGATTTCTTAAATTGGCTTTGAGACTCTAGAGTAGTGTTTAAAGGATTGCCAAGTAGCCCAATTTGTTCAGCTGTTACATCAAATACAGGTGTTTGATTTTCTTGAGAAATAGCAATGAGGCTATTGAAATCTGATATTTTTATGAGACAGAAATCATCCCCCATTTCTTGTTCAGAATAAACTTGCTGAGGAAAAACCATGCCTTCACGGCTTAATGCTGGAAACAGTCTATCTTCAATAGCATCTTTAATCTGATCCATCCATTTCTGGAAAGCAGCAGATGGTTTTTTGTTTCTAATTCGATAATTTTGAATAATTGTTCCAAGAAAGAGAGGATTAACTTTTGGAAATGGATAATCAGCTTCCTTGAGAACTGGCAATTCACTGGCTTTCTTTGCCCACTGATTCCATTTAGGTAGAATGGTTGCCAATGAATCAATGGCCATAACGGAAAATAAATCCGGACTTGTAGGAATTATAAAGAAATCACTTGTCATCAGTAAATTCTGATTAATTGAGCTTAAGCTTGGACTCATATCAATCAGAATATAGTCAGCAGAAAATTTATTTGCTGTTTCCTCAAGAAGATAGTAAATAGAGCCAGGAAGATTCTTAAGGGTTTGAATAGAACCACTTAACTCCTGAGCAATACCTAAGGTAACTTCATACTCAGCAAGCCCAACGTGCCCTGGTAATAAAAACAAACCATCCTGTTTTTCTATTGGTATACAGTCAACTGCCTCTATCAATCTAGGTTGTGATTCAAAAGCAGGTGCTAAAGCAGCTTTTATGTGTTGATTTGTCTTGTAAACTTCTTCTAGCTCTTTCTTTGTCGAAAATCCAAGCACCATCCCAGTAAGGTTACATTGCGGGTCAGTATCCACCAGAATTACTCTTTTTCCCTTCGAGGCTAACATCCAGCCTAAGTTAAAGGTTGTTGTCGTTTTACTAACGCCACCTTTGTGATTGAAAAGAGCAATCTTGTGAACCATTTCCTTAATCCCCGATGTACAACAGCTTTTTTGGTGTTACAATGCTTTGTGCAATGCTCATTATAGCCCCTATAAACTCGGCGTTGCTGAATTAAGGAATGAATGCGCGATTATCTGGTTTTATGAAAGCCCCCTAAATCCCCCAACTTTGCGGTGCGACCCAAGGGCGATTTACTCGCCCATTGGAAAGCGCACCGAGAGGGACTTTAAGAGTTTTGTTCCCCCCAGAATTGGGGGGCTAGGGGGGCGAAACCATACCCAGAATCAGCAACGCCATAAACTCTGGGTTAATCATTAAACTGCGGAAAATGAGGGTGAGCCCTTCCCTAACTTACCCTACGCAACTACATCTACTCAGAATTAAAAACATTAGGAAGTCTCGTTATCCAGGAGAATCAAGTGTTGGCTAAAAGCCATCACTATGTAATACTGAATCTACCTGGACACGAGAAAAAATATCGGAATAGTTTAATCTAATTATATCTCATAATCAGGAATTTGGACTACAATCGGGTAGCCGCGCCCAAATACCCAGATGGTAAGATTAGTTTATTATCTTCTGATTACAGTAGTTTGGATCTAAAAGAACGTCTAATCACCCACCTAAGTCAGATAGTGCGCGGACGCGATCCGTATATCGCATCTGGGGGACATTTCTATGTCCAGGAGTACATCCGCGAAGAATTAGAACAGTGGGGAAGCGTTGAAATTCACGAGTTTCAGGTGTCGGGCAAAACCCATTATAATCTGATTCTGAATCTACCAGGAAAAGAGGCGAGACCGCAACAGTTTGCTCCGATTTTAATTGGCTCTCACTATGATGCGGTACCTGGAAGCCCAGGAGCAGATGATAATGCTACCGGTGTAGCGGTGCTATTGGAGTTAGCTAGAGCCTTTGCCACTCAAGCCCCTACACACCCAGTCCGACTAGTAGCATTTGATATGGAAGAGTATGGATTGCTCGGAAGTGCTGCCTATGCTGCCTATTTAAAGGAACAACAGCAACCCTTGCGGTTAATGCTGTCTTTGGAAATGTTAGGGTATTGCGATCGCACTCCCAATTCCCAAACCTACCCACCAGGACTAAAATACTTTTACCCCAATCAGGGGGATTTCATTGCCTTAGTAGGAAACTTGCCAACAATCCTTGATTTTAGGCATTTAGCTCGCCGTATCCGCCAAGCTGGGATCCCTTGTCAGTGCTTACCAGTACCATCACGAGGGGAAATGGTTCCTCAGACCAGACTCAGTGACCACGCTCCATTTTGGGACCAAGGTTATCGAGCGTTGATGGTAACCGATACAGCATTTCTGCGCAATCCCCATTACCATCAACCAAGCGATCGCATTGATACCCTAGATTTAGATTTTCTGACTGGTGTCTGTCGCGGCTTAATTGCTGGTGTTGGTAATCTTGTGTAGGGGAATCGGGAATCGGGAATCGGGAATCGGGAATCGGGAATCGGGAATCGGGAATCGGGAATCGGGAATCGGGAAGTTAGAATTTAGAAGTTAGAATTTAGAATTTGGAATCGGGAGTCGGGAGTGGGGAATCCGGAGTCGGGAATCGGGGAGAAGTCTTGAAAATTACTTCTTCCCGATTGCCACACTCTTCCCCTCAGCTAATCCTTGAGATTAATCACCAATGGGGTTAGCATTTCCGACAAACCTCAACAAGTCTGTCATAGTAAATGTTCCTGGTTTTTCAGAAGGAAGTATCGGCGTCCACTGGGAGCAGCGTGATAAAAATGAGTTGCGATCGCCTTCGATAAGACCAACAAATACTTCAGCCAAAATACGGCTTCCTACATCCCCCAAACGCACTCCGTTACCTTGGATTTGGGCTTCTTTGAGGATATAGTACCACAAGGGGGACTTAACATCAAAACCAAACTGGGCGGCAACATTGCCATCTTGGCCTGTGGAAATATCTTCCTTACTCAAGGGCCGGAATCCCATGCAGCGAGCCACATCTTGACCAGCGGGCAACCCAAGGTTACGACCACGCAACAGATTTCTCACCGCTAGGGAATTAGGTGGTGGAACATTAGCTGGCCGGTAAAAGAAGCCCCACATCCTGATGCGTAGCATAGGTGTGGGATGAATTTTACACAGAGTCCTTGGGATCGGGAAAGCGAGCTATTAAACTTCTAAGTACCTCAGATTGGTTCATTCCTCTCTTCTCTGCCTCTTGTGCTAATTTTTTCTT
>NZ_JAAHIG010000161.1:0-18880 GCF_010692305.1 Moorena sp. SIO4G3
TAATTTCTTGCCCAATGACTTTCATAGGCCATCATATCGTTAGATTGAATTACGCAATGTGCATTCTCAAGACACATTTTTTACGTTACCTACTTATATCAAAGGGTCATCTCCAATACTGGCGTGCCTTACTATCTAATTATATACTATCGGAGCCAGTATCAGCATTTGAGATCAAAATTAGCTGACGGGGAATAAATTCCCTTCGGGCTCATCCCCATAACTATAAGTTAGGGGCTTTCGCCCTCAGAGCTTTCGGTAACCCAGTCATTAGCTGTTTCCTGTCGAACTAACCAAGGACATTAATATCCTCTTGACTCTAACTGTTATAACCGGAGGATTATGCCCAATTTTGTCAAGGATTTGCCCGTAATCCCAGGCTCTAGTATTGAATATGAATATATAGTGGAAGAGTCTTGAGTTTGGTAGGGCTAACAACAGCTAGCTTGAAACGTCCTAATCACTCCTCCTAGGCAGGAGTTTACTTTAAGTGACAAACATCAATTACTACTTACCAATTACCACTCACCAATCACGACTCACCAATCACGACTACTGCCACCATTTCATCTATGAGGGAAACTGATGGTCTTATCTTTGAAAATCGTACATGATACCTTCCTAAAACAGCAACCCGTACCCAGCCAGAAGATCGAAAATGAAGAGGATAAAGTTTGGGTCAAAAAAGGCAGGGAACTAGAGCTGCACAGCTGGGTAGACCTCAAAGAAGAGAAGTCTTACCTGCGGATTGCTTTGACCAAAGATGAATTTAATGGCAAGAATACCTGGTACGTCTACGAACCCCATGTGGAGGTTTGGGATGATGACAAGCAGTTGTTCCCTAAGAAAATATCCATCAAGGTCAGGAATGTTACCTCCTGCTCCACAGAAGTGGTTCGGGGGCTAGACAAGCAGATTATTGATGAAATGAACCGACTTATCCCGAATGTACTAATCAGCTTTGATGATTTAGATGTGCAACTAGGTCCTGCGGTCTGGGCTATGCTCCAACCCGCTGCCAAAAGAGCCCTCGAACGTGCTATTCAAGACCGGGGCGTTCCCATGGTAGTAAATTCAGCCTATCGCACCATTGCCCAGCAATTAATACTATATAACCACTACAGAAATAGCCGTTGCGGTATTCCTATTGCTGCCCGTCCGTCTCGCAGTAATCACCAAAGTGGTCTAGCCATTGATATTTCAGATTACCAAAGCTGGCGACCTTACCTCCAGAAGTACGGCTGGCGATGGCTTGGTTGGGGGGACCCAGTTCATTTCGACTACGTAGGCAGAGGTACCCGAGACATTCGCGCCCTAGCAGTGCGGGCATTCCAGCGAGTTTGGAACCGCTATAATATCAATGACCGGATTGCCGAAGATGGTTCCTACGGACCATCAACCGAGAGACGACTAAACAATAGTTTTTCAGAAGGGTTTTCGATCTCGGTACCCTCCAAGAAAGAATCTGAGAAGTCAATACAATTTCGGGTACTGCGCCTAAGCCAACCTTACATGAAGGGAGAAGACGTGCGTGCTATTCAACAAGCCTTGGCCAAAGCAGGCTATAGTCTGGATGTGGATGGTGTCTATGGACGAGGTAGCGAGGCAGTTGTAAAGCAGTTCCAAGAACAAAACGGTTTAGATGTAGATGGAATTGTCGGCCCAGCAACCCGTGCCAAAATGGGACTTTAATTGAGCACCATTGACCCTAACCGAATGGTAATGGTCAATGGTAAAATAATCTATCATTCATTAACAAGTTCCAGAGATATTCATCATTCCTAAATAATCATTGATTGTTTCATTGATTCTTTTTCCGTAACTGACAATTTAAATGCGAAATGCGTAAGCTATTAGCACGGCTTTTTAAAGCAATCTACCGAATTATTTTCCGACCAAAAAACGGTAAACCAAGGAGAAGAAACCAACCCATGGCACGTATTATAATTTCCGCTGGTCATGACCTCAAAGACCCGGGAGTAGTGGCTTTAGGCACAACAGAATCTCGGGAAATGATACTTACCCGTAACGAAATTGTTAAACAGCTTGAATTACGGGGAGTAGATTGTATTGTTGTTCCTGACTCTCTCAGTCTTCAAGACACGATTCGATGGATCAATGCCAATGCTGTACCTGGTGACGTAGCCTTGGAAATCCATGGCAATGCCTTTAACGGTTCCCTGCGAGGGGCTGAAGCCTTTTACATCCATGGTAACGATGAAAGGCAGCTCGATGCTCAACTCTTACTGAATGCCTTACTCCAAGAAATTCCTGAACTTCCCCGTCGTGGCGTTCAACCGGATATCCACTCTCCAAACCGGCGCGGCTTATCCTTTTGTCGTCAGGTAGCAGTCTCTTCGGTACTGATGCAGTTGTGTTTTATCGACAATCCTCAAGACCTAGAGTTACTGCAAAATCAGCGGGAAAAATTTGCCAAAGGGATTGCTCAAGGGTTAATTAAATGGAGCGGTCAGACTCCAAAAACTCCTGAGTTTCCTACTATCAATATCTTTATTAAAAAACAACAGAAGTATGATGAAAAAGGGATTTTAATTAATAGCAATGCCTTTATTCCCGTTGATTTAGTGGAAATGCTCGGGATTAGCCTAACTGATCGGAAAGATATTCGGCAAATCAGTTATGGAAATGTTGTCTATGTCAAAGCGGTAGACTTACAGGATTTTAATATAGCTGCATCCTGGGAAAATCAGACAAAAACTGTAATTTTAGATTCACTTCCCCGGACTTTACTGGAAGATGCTGACCAAATTATGGGGATGGGAAATACCACTGAAAGCCAATTGAAAAGCTTTCTTGAGAAAAACAATCAAGACGGTTTAAAACAATTTCCTGACTTACCCAGACTTTACATAGAAGAAGCGGAAAATGAGGGAGTGAACCATGATGTTGCCTTCTGTCAGATGTGTCTGGAAACCGATTATTTACGCTTTGGAGGTAAGGTCAAACCTGAGCAGAATAACTTCTGTGGATTGGGTACCGTTGATGCTAGTGCTGCTGGTGCTACGTTTCCTGATCCCAAAACAGGAGTTAAAGCTCACATTCAGCACCTGAAGGCATATGCCAGTACTGATATGATTAACGAGCCCCCGATAGTAGACCCTCGTTTCGACTATGTGCCCAGAGGTGTTGCTCCTTCAGTTTATGACTTAGGCAGACGTTGGAATCCAGATTTGGAGTACGGGAATCAGATTATGGTACTTATTAAACAGCTTTATGGTGTTTTTTGAAGTCTGAAGAATGTCACAGGTCAAGTCGCTTGACCTATGGTCACGCTGCTTAACGCGCTCCAATTCAAAATTAAAAATTATTAATTCAAAATGACAATCAGTGGGGGCTTGTACCCAGAATGAAAAAATTGCCCAATATAGGCCGTAGGCCACGCTGCGCGAACTGATTTTCTTTATTTTGAAGTTTGAATTTTGAATTTTGAATTCCCCAAAGGGGTCATACTTCACCCTTGATACTTCAAACGTTTAACTTAAATGTTAACTACTGCCTAAAACAAACAAACTCAGAAGCGTACCACTATTCCAGAGACTATGGAGCAGCATGGGAGCTAGGAGATTACGCGATCGCGTGTAAACGAATCCCAAGACAATTCCCAATGTGGCTAGGGGTAGGACTTCTGAGAGACTCAAATGAGCGATCGCAAAAATCAGACTACTTAATGCGATCGCTCCCCAAACTGGTAGATAACGAGTCAAAGAGGGCAACAAGAACCCTCGAAAGATTATCTCTTCAAACACTGGTGCTGCCACAGCTGCTGTCAGAAAAAATATCGTCAAAGCTATGGTGTCCTGTCCCTCCAAAGCTAGGGGCAACAGTGGGTTACTACCGCCATTTCCTTGCCATAACTGTTGGTTAATCAGAGATACCACAATCACCAAGGGCAGTGCTATCAAATAGCCACCGACTCCCCAGACAATCCAGTTGCTGCGCCACTTGAAACGAAACCAATCCTCTGGGAGGGGCAAAAAGGGCTTAATGGAAAGATACATCACTAACAAGCCCCCAAATGCCATGATTAGGTAAGTTAGCAACACATAGAAAGCACTCATCTGTACCGTAAAATTGGCTGGGTTAATTCCAACAATCCCCAGTGACAGACCAATTAAAACCGGTAACAGCAGTTGACCGATGGCGAAAAAACCAAAAATCAGCACTTGCCAAATAATTTCCCCATCCCAAGCTGTTTTCCATGGCAGATTATGATTGGTTGCTAGAAGGGATTGCTGACCTTGAAACAACAACTGACCAACCAAGCACACTAAGATTACTAAACCCAATAGGGTGTTAAATCCTGGGATGACAGCGATAACGAATAATTTGACAATGGCTTGTTCAGCGGTTTCTTGTTCTTGGGTTTGGAGTAACAATAGGTCACTTTGGCGCTGCTGCACTTGATACAGCTGACTCAACGCCCGATAGCGGAACCAATTATCTAAATTTTGTTCAATTTTTTCCTCAGCATCTGGTAGTACCAGGGGTGGCTCACTCCATAGACCCATTAATACCCCAGCAGTTTCTAATGAGCCATTAGAGTATGTCTGTTTATCCCAGGTTTCAATAGCAGCATCGGTTTTTCCTTGTTGAGCTTGGAGAATGCCAATACGCAAATCCAGCCGAGCAATCAGCTGTTCGATGTCAGACAATGACTCTTGCAATTGCTGTTGCTCCGAGGGATAGGCGTTTTGGGTCAGGGGAATAGCTGGTGATTGTGATTGCCCCCTATCGTTCGGTGTGGTTACCTTCCCTATGGAAAATTTTTCGAGTTTGGTCAGGACCTTTGACTGATTGGTCTGAGCCAATTGACGGGCTGTTTCATACTGTTTTTGAGCAGATTGAAACGGCTCAGCACCAATCAAAGCATTACGAACCACAGTCCAATCTATCTTAGACTCCTGATTAAGCTGCTCAGATGTATCAGAATCAGGGTTTGTGTTCTGCCACTGCCAGCCATGAAGTACTAGATTGGTTTGGCGAAGTTCCAGATTAGTTTGAATCTGGGGCTGACCCCAGCTTTCTACCAGAGAAAGGCCAATTCTAGCGATCGCAAAAATCGTCAGTACAATCAAAAAGAACCGTTTTATAGTCATCAAACCCCCCAACACACAAGCATTTTGCTCATTAGTTACTAGTTATTTATTGGTGGTCAATAGACAAGTAACCAATAACTAGTCACCAACAGTACACTGCCAGTTTAGGGATGATCTAGCTAGGTTACAATTACCTTGATGATTCGGAATCATCTCAGTAGACCCAGTATACATTTGTCACCCTAGCTGACCCGGCTGAACCACATACCTGCTCATGGAGGAATAAGAGATTGGCTACCCGCGTCGTTATTGTCCGTCACGGTCAAAGTACTTACAACATTCAGCAGATCATTCAAGGACGCAGTGATCAGTCAGTCTTGACCGACAAAGGTCGTGCTGATGCCCAAAAAGTTGGTACTGCCCTCAGTAGCCTCAGCTTTGATGCTATCTACTGCTCCCCTTTACAACGGGCAAAGCAAACCGCAGAGATTATCCTATCCTATTTGCCAGACGCTCCCCAGTTACAGCCATCAGATCAGCTGATGGAAATCGATTTACCCCTTTGGCAAAATCTGCACAAGAATGAAGTTAAGGAAAAGTTCCCAGAAGACTACCAGCGCTGGAAAGAACGCCCCCATGAATTTTCCATGGTCATTCCCACAGCGGTCGGGTCTAAAGAACACTTTCCCGTGCTTGAACTATATAAACAAGCAGAGCAGTTTTGGCAAGAGGTTATCCCCCTCTATCAAGGAGGTACGATTTTAATCGTAGCCCATAATGGTATCAATCGCTGCTTAATTAGCAGTGCCATTGGGGTAACTCCTCCTCGTTACCATAGTATCAGGCAATCCAATTGTGGCATCAATGTACTAAATTTCACAGGTGGTTGGGGAGAAACCGTACAATTGGAATCCCTTAATCAAACCTCCCACTTGGGAGAAACCTTGCCAAGAAGGGGAGATATTGACCAAGGGTTGCGTCTGTTGTTGGTGCGCCATGGTGAAACCGATTGGAATCGTGCGTCTCGCTTTCAGGGACAGATTGATGTACCTTTAAATGACAATGGTCGTAAACAAGGACAGCAGGCGGCTGAGTTTCTAAAAGATATCCCCATTGATTTGGCTGTCAGTAGCCCCATGCTGCGTCCTAAGGAAACTGCTGAAATTATTCTCCAGTCTCACCCCAATGTCAATTTGCAACTTGATGATGGACTCCGGGAAATCAGTCATGGCTTATGGGAGGGCAAATTAGAGTCAGAGATTACCCAAGAGTATGGTGAATTGCTCAATCAGTGGAAAGTTGCCCCAGAAACCGTACAAATGCCAGAAGGAGAGAACCTACAGGATGTTTTGGAAAGGGCAATGCCATCCTGGAATGGGATAGTTCAATCGGCTACGGCATCTGGTTCTGGATTTATGACTGGCTTAGTGGTGGCTCATGATGCTATCAATAAAGTAGTACTTTGTGACATTCTTGGCTTGAGTCCAGCATTAATTTGGAATATCAAGCAGGGAAATGGGGCTGTCAGCGTAATTGATTATCCCCAAGGCTTAGACAAAGCCCCAGTATTGCAAGCGATGAATATCACCACACACCTATCTGGAGGTGTATTGGATAAAACAGCGGCTGGTGCGCTGTAGCTCAACAATACGATAAAGTTCCATGGTTTGGGGTAACTATGTTGAAGGTTGGTTGAAGGTTGACCCTAAGCAAAGCGTGTTACACTCAACCTCCCCGACAAAGGATGCTTAGGGCGAACAACCTTCAACATTAATTGGTGTAGTCAACAGCAAACTTCTCAATGCCAAACTCATCAACACCACACAAGCAAATCCGCAGCCATGTTTTCATTTCCGGAAGAGTTCAAGGAGTTGGTTATCGCTACGCCACAATGCTTCAAGCTAAGCATCTAGGGGTCAACGGCTGGGTCAGAAATCTTCTTGATAAGCGTGTGGAAGCAGTGTTTGAAGGGAACACCGCAGCAGTAGAAGCTATGGTTCGTTGGTGTCATAGCGGACCGTTAAATGCTGTGGTTGACAATGTGGTGGTTAAGAATGAGACACCGGAAGGTTTGCAGGGATTTGAAATTACGCACTAATCGGTATAGTTAAGCTTGGTTGTCAATGGGTTCGCTTAGCGTGACCGTAGGTCAATCCCATTGATAACTAAAAATTAACATCTAGTAGATTCTACACTAGTAGATTCTACACTAGTAGATGTCAGGATTATGGAATTTCCTATGTCTACAGAAGATGCTCCCATCAATAGTGCTGTCTTAGTCACCATCATTGGTGAATCAGTAATTCGAGAAAGCCTGGTGAAGCTAATCAAAAGCCACGGGGCTACTGGTTATACTGTTAGTGATGTACGGGGAGAGGGGGGTCATGGCAGACGTCTAGGAGATATTCCGGGCTACAACACCAATGTTGAAATTAAGACGATCGTATCCCGGGAAGTGTCTGATGCAATTCTGCGTGGTATAGCCGAATACCGGAATCGTCACGCCTTAATTGCCTACCGACAGAATATAGAAACCTTAAGCAATTAAAGCAGCGATCCAGTTATCACAAGTAATCACCAGTAAGTTAATCTAACCAATCATCAATTTTCTGGCTAGTATAGACACGTCTAGACTTTGGATTTTCCTGACTCTTACTGCCAGTTTTACTTTCACTAGCTTCGGTAGTTACAGGATTAACTTCCTGTTTATATAAGTCTGAGTTAGGATATTGGTTCTTTAATGGTGATTGCTTCTGGGGTTTAGGCTTGGGGTGTCTATTTTGCCAACCGAGAGTTCTTTGTAAAGAGCGCAATTGGGCATGAGCTTCATTGATTTGTTGCAGCTTGGAGTGAGCTTTCTGTTGTAGCCGGGGATGACCAGGAAAACGGTCAGGATGCCATACCCAGGTCAAATCGAGGTAGCCCTGGTGAATCTCCTCCTGTGACGCTCCAGGCTCCAGCTCCAGGATTCTGTAGTATTTCTCTACCTCTAACATTTACAATATCCTCTTCCGACAGTGACAGGAAAATCAATTAGTAGACACAAAGAAGCCCAAACAAACTTGTCGGGGCAAATGTAAGCATATGCGCTACGCGCACGCGTGCGCGTTCAGCATTCAGCTATCAGCTATCAGCTATTAGCTGACAGCTGAATGCTACTTACTTAGTCCAGCCTAAACACATCTTATTTTTTATTTTGAAATGCTTACTCGATATAAGAGTTATTCCATAAGTAATTTTGCTTAGGAATTTTGCTATCTTGGCTGAGTAAGGCTTCTATAATTTAGATGCGTTTGCCCTGCTACTTAGTCAAGTAGACAATCAATCTAAGTCTGAATTAATTGCAAGTAAATTGCAGCAAAAAAACACATCAATTTAAGAAATATATAGTTTCTAGTCTTTAGTTAACTTAAGTTAATAGTTTGACAGCAAACCCCCACAGCATTGATTAGCCCTGATTAGGTAACAAAGGGACAAGGCTGAAAAATAAAATAAATGTTAAAACAAATCTAAAATAAATCTAAAATAAATCTAAAATAAATTCTTAATGGCTAGCTATTATGAGATAATAATAAGATTGTCAAGGCAATCGGATTAACAATTCCTCAGTTATTATTTTTGAGCATGAAGCTGGCATCAAGAGTTGGTCAAGTTACCCCTTCCTTAACTTTAGCCATTGCTGCTAAAGCCAAAGCCATGAAGGCAGATGGGATTGATGTTTGTAGTTTTAGCGCCGGAGAACCGGATTTTGACACTCCCGCTCATATTAAAGCAGCCAGTAAGCAAGCCCTGGATGAAGGAAAGACTAAGTATGGTCCAGCCGCTGGGGAACCGAAGCTAAGAGTTGCGATCGCAAATAAACTGCGCCATGAGAATAACCTGGATTACGATACACAGAACGTGATTGTCACCAACGGTGGTAAGCAATCCCTATTCAACTTGATGCTGGCTCTGATTGAAGTGGGAGATGAGGTGATTATTCCTGCTCCCTACTGGCTTTCCTATCCAGAAATGGTGAAGCTGGCTGGGGGCAAACCTGTGATTGTTCCTACAGATGCCACTCTTGGGTACAAAATTACACCGGCTCAGCTCCGTTCATCCATTACACCCCAAACTAAATTATTTATTCTCAACTCTCCGTCTAATCCCACCGGTATGGTTTATACTCCCGCAGAACTAAAAGCCTTGGCGGAGGTAGTTGTAGAGCAAGATATTCTGGTGGTTTCTGACGAAATTTACGAGAAAATTCGCTACGATGGGGCTCAACACCTTAGTATTGGGGCAGTAGGCTCAGAAATATTCAAGCGCACTATCATTAGTAATGGGTTTGCTAAAGCCTTTGCCATGACCGGCTGGCGTATCGGTTATATCGCCGGTCCACTAGAGCTAATTAAAGCAATGACCACAATTCAAAGTCATAGCACCTCCAATGTTTGTACCTTTGCTCAGTATGGTGCGATCGCAGCTTTGGAAGGTTCCCTTGACTGTGTAGAAAAAATGCGCCAAGCCTTTGCCCAACGGCGACAGGTGATGTTAGATCGCCTCACGGCCATGGCTGGACTGACTTGTGTGAAGCCAGACGCTGCTTTCTACTTATTCCCTAACATTAGTCAAACGGGTTTAACCTCTTTGGAATTTTGCGATCGCTTACTCAGTTCCCAGCAAGTTGCTGCAATTCCTGGTATTGCCTTTGGTGCTGATGATTGTATCCGTCTGTCCTATGCTACGGATATGGCTTCCATTGAGAAGGGGATGGATCGATTGGAAAAGTTTTTGCATCAAGTCAATGGCCACGGATAAAATCCCGAGGCTTTCCATAGTTCTGTGATCACAATTTTGTGATCAGTTGTTGCCATCCTCGACAAACTTTTGATATCTCTGTTCTGCTGTCGATAACTAGCAACTTTTGCTTCAACCACGAGCAGGAAAACTACCACCAATGAACTGAACATCACTAAAGGTTTCAATCCACAGACGAGCGCCACAAGGCAGTGGAGTGTCTGGCTGATATACAATCCGACACGGACCGAGGATTTCTACCTGGTTGCCGTATACATTGTTGCCACTTCGTTTTACTGAAATCACTGGCTTGCGCTCTTGAGGGCTTTTGTTGATATTCGAGCCAATGTGATTACGGTTGACATTAATCTTGGCTAGAGCCGGAGTACGACTGGTACGCCATTTTCCTTTTGGTCCTCTAGTGCCTTTAATGATTTGAGGCATATTGTTGAACAGGGGAATAATCCAGAATTTCCCGCTTTTATAGGCACCCCGGACCCGACCCTTCTCAAGGAGTTGGCGCAATCGGCGAGGAGAAATACCTAAAAGAGATGCCGCTTCAGTAGTACAAACGCACTTGTTCATAGCTGTTTCTATAAACTATACCGATAAAACTATTATAAAGCAAAAGTAACCTTAGTGTCAAACTTCAAGTAAACTCACCTATAAGTAGTGGTTAAGTAATGGTGATTATTAATAACTAACTTTAACGGTAGAGTTTTTCCTAAGTCGCTCAGAAAGCGTGATCTTAGTGGCAAAGTTCAAGTAAACCTAGAAGCCCAATACTGTCAACCCTAGGTTCAGTATTGGGCTTCTGAAGTTAATTAGTTTGGTTCACTGTAAAAATACTGTAAACACTTAAGTCACACGTTGAGTCCAACTCAACAAACGTGAGACAATCCCTCTGGCTAGGTTTTGGCTCGACTCTTGGGAGTCAGGAAAAATATAACCAACTGGTACCACAATCAGGGTAATGCCCCGCCGACCAACAACTGTAACTGGGTCTTCAGGTTCAAGGGTGACTTGAAAATCGGAGCATACTTCTGCTGGCCAGTAAGTTGCTTTATACTTGACTCGTCCTGGCTTATGAGGGGTAATTGTCTTTTCTACCTTGCCACTGCCAGGCTCTGAGAATAGGTTCATCTCTTCCATGGTGGTGTTTTTAGTTGATTCCATTTGCTGCCTGCTCCCTGAGCTTTACCTTACCTTTAAACTGTACTTTCCTTTTTTAAAGCTTCGTGAGGTATCCCATGCCACTATTTAAACCTGTACACAATCCCGTGGTAGTTAAGGTCTTAGCAAGATTCGGCTTTAATCCTCGCTCTGTCTACTATTGAACCCTGCTATGCCATTGGTGATAGGTCGTTCTTTCCATAGACAGTTGCTTAACTGGCAACTTTTCCACCTAAAGAATTAGAGCAAAAAGCTTCCAGGTATGGATGATACCGAGTTGCATTCAAAGAGATTTTATATTGTTGGATAGGGAGATGGGGAGATGGGGAGATGGGGAGATGGGGAGATGGGGAGATGGGCGGAAGTGGCGTAGGGTGTGTTAGGGGGGCATCATTTTCCGCTCAAGCGCCAGGGTTTAGACAGCCCGCCCCGTAACGCACCACCAAGTCAAACAACTTTTAGTAAAAAAGTGGCGTAGGGTGTGTTAGGGGGGCATCATTTTCCGCTCAAGCGCCAGGGTTTAGACAGCCCGCCCCGTAACGCACCACCAAGTCAAACAACTTTTAGGAGATGCACCCGATAGGGAGATGGGGAGATGGGGAGATGGGCGGAAGAGAAAGTTGTACCTTTGACCGCAACTTGGTATGAATATAGAAAATTCAAAAGCGATGCAGCGCTACTCCCTACTCCCTACTCCCTACTCCCTACCGGCTTAAGTCCCTCACCCCATTGAGAACTGCTATCAATGATAAATGACCAACAACAATACCATATATCTTTTGTAGTCCTGATTTCCGCAGTGGCTGCGATTGGTGGTTTTTTATTCGGTTTCGACAGTGCAGTGATCAATGGCACCATTACAGCACTGCAAAAAGCCTTTCACTCCACTAGCGTCGGGACGGGATTTTCAGTATCTTCGATGCTGCTAGGTTCTGCAGTTGGGGCGTTTTACGCTGGACAGATGGCGGATTGGTATGGCCGTAGAAAGGTGATGCTGATGACTGCTGCTTTATTTACAATCAGTGCCATTGGCTCTGGTATAGCAATCGGTATCTGGGATTTTGTAGTCTATCGACTGGTGGGTGGCATTGCTGTGGGTGCCGCTAGTGTAATTAGTCCAGCTTACATCGCAGAGGTTTCTCCAGCTCACCTACGGGGAAGGTTAGGTTCTCTGCAGCAATTGGCCATTGTTATTGGTATTTTTATTGCTTTTGTCAGCAATTACTTGATTGGTATGGTTACCGGTTCAGCAGAAGCACCACTTTGGTTTTCTATACCGGCTTGGCGCTGGATGTTCTGGATGGAGGTGATTCCAGCAATTGTTTATGGGGTCGGGGCTTGGTTGATTCCTGAATCTCCCCGCTTTCTGGTATCTATTGGCCGCTTGAGAAAAGCTGCTGCTGTTTTCGCCAAGATTGAGAGTGGTGATGTCCAAGCCAAAGTATTGGAAATTCAGCAAACAGTTCTCAAGGAGCGCAAGCCTAAACTATCTGATCTGATTGGTAAAAATGGTATGCTGCTTCCCATTGTCTGGGTGGGCATGGGATTATCTCTATTTCAACAGTTTGTGGGAATTAATGTAGTATTCTACTATGGTAATGTGTTATGGCAAGAGGTAGGGTTTTCAGAAGGGGATTCCCTGCTAATTAATGTTATTACTGGCGCTATTAATCTTCTTACTACCCTTTTAGCGATCGCATACATCGACAAGTTTGGACGCAAACCCCTTCTGCTGATCGGGTCTATTGGGATGACCTTGACCTTGGGGATAATGGCATTTATTTTCACTTTCGCCCACTTGGATAGCGCTGGTGAATTGATTCTGACTCACTTTCAAGGGATTGTCGCCCTCTTCGCCGCTAACCTCTATGTGTTCTGCTTTGGCTTTTCCTGGGGACCAGTGGTCTGGGTGATGCTAGGGGAAATGTTCAACAACCAGATTCGAGGGTCTGCTCTGTCTGTTGGTGCTTCAACTCAATGGCTGGCCAATTTTTTCATTACCATCACCTTCCCCATTCTCCTGACTAGATTTGGTTTAGGTACTGCTTATGGTCTTTATGCCATTGCTGCTGCTATCTCCTTTTTCTTAGTTGTTTTCGCAGTTCGGGAAACCAAAGGTAAGGAACTTGAAGCAATGTGATCTTAAGTATTCAGCTATCAGCTATCAGCTATCAGTTATCAGCTATCAGCTATCAGCTATCAGCTATCAGCTATCAGCTATCAGTTATCAGCTATCAGCTATCAGTTCTCAGCTATCAGGGGCTTGTGGCCACCCTACTTGAGGTAATTTTGAATAAAATAAGCTGTTCACTTAGCTTGAGCCTTGGCCTATCGCCACGGTACAGGAATGGCTGACTGCTGACTGCTGACTGCTGTTCGCCCAGGGTGAGCATAGCCCATATGCTTACTGCTGCTGTAGTTGCTCCTGGTCATCTTGTTGTTTTAACTCCTGTTCTTGCTGCTGTGGTTGCTTCTGGTCATCTTGTTGTTTTAACTCCTGTTCTTGCTGCTGTGTTTGCTGCTGCTCATCTTGTTGTTTTACCTCCTGTTTTCCCTCTTCTTCTTCCTTCTGTTTTTCCTCATATTCTTTCAGGAGTTGAGCAACTCGCTTCTGAATCTCTAGGTGCTTTTCTACACCTTCATAGGTATAACGGTTGTAACCATTATTGTCGATTATAGCTTCTAAATTATTAATCCGTTCTTTAGTCTCTGGGTGAGTTGAAAGCCAAGGAAATAATGGTTTTGGTCCACCTTGATCATGCAGTGTAATCATCAAATTGCGCAATCCATCTGCTGCATAGCCACTAGCCGCAAGAATTTTAGTTCCTAAATCATCAGCCTGACGTTCCATATTCCGGCTGTAGTTAAGTACAATTAAATTAGCAGCAGTGCCACCATAGGGGATAAATTGGGCAATGTTAGCAGTCAAGTTACCTTGAGTGACTAACTGGAAACCGTGGGATAACACAGCATGGGATAGTTCGTGAGCCAGTAAACCAGCTAATTCCGCTTCGGACTTGGTTTTTAGGATAGCGCCAGCGTTGATAAATATTTTACCTCCCGGTAAAGCGAAAGCATTGAGTTGGTCATCCATAACTACATAAAACTCGTAGTTAAACTCATCGCGACCTGTTACCTTGGTAAGTTCATTTCCCATTTCCCGCACATACTCCAGCACTTCTTCGTCTTCTAGCATCGGTAATTGCTTTTGTGCTTGCTTAGCAATTCTTTTCCCAATGCCTGATTCTCCCTGAAGCATTAATACAGTTGACTCTATTGCCGACAGGGGACCAAAGAGATTACCAGTAAAAACATAACCTAATGTTCCAGTGATCACATTCATTATTGTATTACCGGTAATTTCATTCCGGAGATGGGAAATGTGGCGGTCTAGATGCTGATCAGCCAGCTGAAGAAACTCTTCCGATTGAGGATGCTCAGTATTAAACAGGGCAAATTCACGAGCTACCAGAGATGCTTCAAACCAATTTTTTGAGTCTGCTAGCATTGCCATAGTTACCTTGATTAATTCCGGCTCATTGGGATATAGATTTTTAGCTTGCGTTAAAACTACTAAGGCTTCATCAAGGCGCTCATAATCTTTTAGAGCTTGAGCGTAGCGTATATGACCGGGAATAAATTCTGGTTGCTGCTCTACTAAAAACTTGAGGGGAATTAGAATTTTACTTTCTAAATTCTTTTCTAACCCTGACTCATAGTTACGCCAGTACACTCCACCAGCGGGAGAGAGTTGAGTGGTTTCGTAAATTGGCTCCGGTAGTTTTTGAACTGGTTCTAGATTATCAAAAGGATTCTTTGCTTCACGATATAGTTGTTCAGCACCAATTATATCTCCACTTAGATAAAGTCTATCGGCTTCAATAAGTTTTTGCTGTTTTGCCAGTTCTTCTGGGCTAAGTTCTTCAGCTTCTGCTTCCAGGTCTTTTTCTTCAGCGTCAACAGCCGTTGTGGTTTCTTCTTTCTCTACCTCTGTCTCCGCAGTTTCTGTATCCGCAGTTTCTGTATCCGCAGTTTCTGTATCTTTGGTATCTGAGTCTATTGTAGGTACAGTTGTCGTAGAAGTGTCTGTTTCTGGAAGCTCCCTATCTACTAAGGTATCTTGCTGCTTAGTGTCTTCAGTGGAATTATCCGGTAATGGCACTTCTATATCTATAGGATTTCTAGGTATAGGTATACCAGTATCGGAAGTTTCCGTAGGGGCATCGGTAGTCGATGCTTCAGTTTCAGATATATCCCCCGACCTAGGAACTTCAGTATTATCTGACATGTCAGAAACCTCAGTAGCCCCTAAATGTGAGACAGTTAGAGGTTCACTTCTGTGTTGGATCGGTTCCGGTTCCCCGATTTTGGGAGACTCAGCTAAGGCAGTTGAGGCTTCACCCGCCATTATGATTCCTGACAAAATTAGCAGTAAATTTCCAAAACGTTTCATAATTAAATTGTCGGTAATAAATAGAACGGGATATAGATAGAACTAGAAATATGACGGGTGCATCTCATGTTTGCTGTTTGACACTAGATTTTAGGGAACAGGGAACAGCGGATCTGGGAACAGGGAAGAGATAAGACGGAATAGCGATGCACCCGAGGTGCATCTCATTTTTGCTGTTTGACACGGTGGTGCGTTACGGGGCGGGCTATCCAAAGCCTGGCTACGAGGCGGAAAGCGATGCAGCGCGGTCTTGGGAAGGCAGCGCGGTCTTGGGGGTCTCCCCCATGAGCGACTGCCGTGGTTTCCCCCATGAGCGACTGCATCAAGACAATGATGCCCCCCTAACGCACCCTACCCAACTTTTTTACTATTTGACGCGGTGGTGCGTTACGGGGCGGGCTATCCAAAGCCTGGCTACGAGGCGGAAAGCGATGCAGCGCGGTCTTGGGAAGGCAGCGCGGTCTTGGGGGTCTCCCCCATGAGCGACTGCCGTGGTTTCCCCCATGAGCGACTGCATCAAGACAATGAGGCCCCCCTAACACACCCTACCCAACTTTTTTACTATTTGACGCGGTGGTGCGTTACGGGACGGAGTGTCCCAACTCTTGCTATGGCTTGCGTCTTGGCGAGCCCGTCCCTAACACACCCTACCCAACTTTTTTACTATTTGACGCGGTGGTGCGTTACGGGACGGAGTGTCCCAACTCTTGCTATGGCTTGCGTCTTGGCGAGCCCGTCCCTAACACACCCTACGCCAAAATATCTCAACCTTAGCGGTGGTGCGTTACGGGACGGAGTGTCCCAACACGTGCTATGGCTTGCGTCTTGGCGAGCCCGTCCCTAACACACCCTACGCCTATATACTCAACCTTAGATCAGGTGATGGCGTCAGGTCATGAGCGGGTGATTGGTAAGCCTCTCACCACTTGTTATTGTTCACAAAGAAATTCCCATTGGAAGATGGTAGATAGTATAAATATACGTTATTTTACCGATTACGGATACTCATAATTGGGCTATGTTAATCAAATGAAATAAATCCCGATAGGGAGTTAAATAAATCCAGTTCAACACGGTGGCTTTTTACTCAGCTGGGCGACACTTACTTTTACTAACCTTAGACTCGTCTACCCAATCATATTTTATGGGTGCATCTCAGTTTTTAAAATTTTCCGTAGGGTGCGTTAGGGGGGCCTTAATTTTTCTCCTCGTAGTCAGGGTTTGGACAGGCCGCCCCGTAACGCACCACCATGTCAAACAGTAAAAATGAGATGCACCCTATTTTATTCACTTGTTTTGGTAGTGTTATTGTAAGCATTCAGCATAATGCCGTCAGCCTTGGCCACGCTACCCGAATGGCCACGCTGTCTTGATGCAGTCGCTCATGGGGGAAACCCCCAAGACCGCGCTGCATCGCTACTTGAGGTGCTGTCAGCTAACGTAACTCAGCATTATTCCAATGCTTACCTGTTTTATTCAAAAGCTGAACGCGCACGCGTGCGCATTAGCTGATAGCTGATAGCTGATAGCTGAATACTCAAGTGTTATCGGTAGTGTTTATAGTCCAGTAGTTATGGCTGGATAGTAATAATAGTTACCAATTCCCAATTCCCAATTACCCCAGGTAGACAATCCCCATGCTCCCAAACAAACTATTAGTTATATAATTCTAACTCCTCTATCAGTAATTTCTCAGGTTGTTCTGTCAAAGTGATAATTAGTAATATTAATATAAATAATCCTACAAAGACTGATGAAGTTCCCCAGCCGTTTGCTGGAAAAATTCTTGAATAACTACTACCATTATCTTGATTTACGTTCCCTACGGGTAAGACTAACCTTAGGAATTGCCGCTGTTTCAGCCTTAGGTATGGGGAGTTTGGCAATTTGGACCAGCTGGAAAATGCAGGATATTCTGGTTTCCACTCACAAACAGAGTATTAGTTATATTGCAGAGCGCTTCCCCCAGGATGTGGAAATCTATAGCGATATGGTTACCATGGAAACTGGAATGCAAAAAGCAATTGATAAACTCAGCAATAGTAACACCCTACTCTGGGTAAAGCATCCCAAAGATGGTATTGTTGCTCAATCTGAAGCGCTAGAGGTCATTGAAACTCTGACATCACCAAAGTATTTGCCACAGATACCGCCCATGCCGGAAGTCTTGGAAGTAAATGGCAGCTACTGGGTGGTTTGCGGCACTAGTTTGGAAGTTAAGCAATCCAATCTTGGTAAGTTTTACATTGCCCAAGACATTACTAGTGATCAAAAGATGTTTTTGCAGCTGATCCGGAGTCTGGGGATTGCTACAGCATTGGCTATTGGAGGAATGTGTATTGCGATCGCATTCTATATTAAGCGATCGCTCCAACCACTACAGATGATGAGTCAGCTAACTGAGAGTATTTCTGCGGATGATTTGGGAGATGTGCAAATACAGCTCGATAATGCTCCCACAGAAGTTAGAGAATTGGCACAAACCTTTGACGAAATGCTCGTGCGTCTGAATGATGCCTTAGAAAATCAACGGCAATTTGTTAGTAATGTATCCCATGAATTGCGCACTCCTTTAACCTTAGTCTCTGGCTATGTCCAAAGTACCTTACGTCGCGGTGCTAATTTGACTCCACCTCAGCGCGAAGCTCTAGAAATTGCTTCATCAGAAGCTGACCGCACTGTGCAAATGTTACAAGATTTACTGGATTTGGCACGAGCAGATAGTGGTCATATACACTTCAATCTAGAATCCTTTCTCCTAGATGACTTGGTCCAAGAGGTGGCTGAGATGGCAAGACAATATACTAAGCGAGTTATTAAGGTTGAGAGTAATAAACCTGGGATTTGGGTCAAAGCTGATATCAATCGCCTCAAACAAGTCTTACTGAATTTGATTGATAATGCTGTAAAATACTCTAGTGTCGATAAACCAGTCACGGTTAAGTTATCTCAGGTGGATGGCCGTGGCAGAATTGAAGTCTGTGATCGTGGTATTGGTATACCGTTAAAACAACAAGCCCGTATTTTCGACCGCTTCTATCGGGTCGATGAAACTAGAACTCGTTCTACTGGTGGCGCGGGTTTGGGACTATCCATTGTCAGGACTTTGGTCGAGGGGATGGGGGGGAATGTGAAAGTGCGATCGCAGTTAAACCAAGGCAGTATATTTACGGTTTGCTTACCGTTAAAGTGCTAAGGAATATTGCCGGGGATCGGGATTTTGGTATAGCTATTTTATAACCGGTAGGGTTTTCCAGGAGATGTTGCTATTTTACTATGGCAAGAGACAAGTATAGCAACCGCCACAGCGGTTAGGACGCTATACCCAAGACATACTCCATCGCATCCCGTAGACAATCAAACTGCTTAAGTTGTTTACGAATACGACTTTTGAGCCAAGACCAGCATCGCTCAATCT
>NZ_JAAHIG010000162.1:0-18877 GCF_010692305.1 Moorena sp. SIO4G3
ACCTCTTCCCTCTTCCCTCTTCCCTCTTCCCTCTTACTTCTTACCTCTTCCCTGCTCCCTGCTCCCTGCTCCCTGCTCCCTAAAAACCAGAAATTTGTACCTCACAAGTCGTAGAATTGCTATAAAATTAAAATCAATAAAGAGTGGGAAATAGATGTAAGTAAGGAAACTATAAAAAGAACCATAAAAAAGTTGAACATGAAATGGAAAAGAATGAAGAGAGGAACGAGTAAAACCCCTCTCTTGGTGCGCATTCCCTAGGCGAGGTTCCCTCGCCGGGGTCGCACCGCTGATGAATGGGAACTAGACGTAAAAATACCCAGACTAAAAGAGCTAAAAGAGCAAGCTCAAAAAGGAGAAATTGAATTAAGATATTTAGATTAAAGTGGATTCTATTTGAAGCCAGATATTCCTTATGGATGGCAAGAAAAGTTAAAAAGAATAACTAGTAATAGTTCCCAAAGCAAAAGAATTAATGTTCTCGAATTAATGGGATGTTAAAATCAATTAGATTACGAAATCCATCAGGGTTCAATTGATAGTGAAATCGGGATTATTTTTTTTTTAGATAATTTTTTACTAAAATTATCTAAATTAACTGTAGTAGTCATGGACCAAGCTTCAATACACACAAGCAATAAAATTCTAGAAAAATTATAAGAATGGCAAGGTAATAATTTAGATATATTTTGGTTACATACTTACTCACCCAAGCACAAATTAATTGAAATTTTCTGGAAATTTATTAAGTATGAGTGGATTGAAATTGAGGCTTACGAAAACTGGAAAAGCTTTCTTAAATATCTCAAAAAAGTGCTTGACAATTTTGGGGAAGAATATGTAATTAATTTTGTTTAGGTGCTTAATAAGGGTTTGTAATATTTGTTAATTTTAATTCAACTAAAAATTACCTGAAGGAGGGAGCAAACAGGCTGAAATGCTTGGTATGTAAAGCTACTGGGGGGGCGACATGAATGGCTAGGTCGCTTATCCTGTCAGCTTCCTAGCCATTTATGTCGCCCCCCCAGCCCCAGGGCTGTTTCATTCCCTCAGAAAGCCCATATACTAAGAGAATGTGGTAAGATAATTAAAACAATGAGCTCTTCTTTGATTGAAAGACTCGGTCAAGTCAGGGATTTTCGTACAACTGACGGAAGACGACATCCATTGTGGGTGGTACTACTAATAGTGATCATGGGAACCATGAGTGGATACTTGGGTTACCGTGCCCTGGGAGATTTCGCACAACGTCACCGAGAAGATTTAATCGAAGCCTTAAAAATACCAAAAGGGCGTGTGCCATCTTACTCCACCATACGTCGTGTCATGATGGGTATAGATTTTGATAACTTTGCCAAGGTCTTTCAAAGTTGGGCATCAGAGTATATCCAAATCAGTCCTAAACAAAGGCTCACGCATTGATGGCAAAAGTATTAGAGGCACAGTGAGAAATAGCAACACGAAATATCAGAATTTTCTTTGCGTGGTCTCGGTGTTCACTCATGATCAGGGTTTAGTATTAACTCAAAATCAGTTCGAGAACAAACATGGCAGTGAAATCAGTACAGTTCAAGCTTTGATTAAAACACTTCACTTAGAACAAGCAGTGTTGAGCTTGGATTCTCTACACTGCCAAAAAAAACCTGCGAGTTAATTATCAACAGTGGGAATCATTATGCCATTGCAGTAAAAAATAATCAGCCCAAGCTCTATCAACAGATTCAAGTCAATACACAATCGGCAGGGCCCCTGACAACTCATAACCGCAGAAAAAACATGGTCGCCTCACCAAAATACGTGTCAGTGTGTTTGATGATTTGACTGGTATCACTAACCAATGGACTGGCTTAAAAACCCTGATTAAGGTTGAAAGAACTTCGGCAGCGAGGTAGACAACCATATGTAATGGTTGCTTACTACATCAGTAGTTTGGTCGCTGATGCTGAGATTTTCGCACAAGGCATTCGTGGACATTGGGGAATTGAAAATCGCTTGCATTGGTCAAAGGATGTGGTTTTTCAAGAAGACCGTTCATCGATCACAGGAGCCCACGCTCCTGCCAATATGTCCATTATTCGTAGCATTGTCATTAATCTCCTACGTAGTAACGGTTTTTCATCTATGACTATTGCTCAAAGATTAATTAGCAACAACATCCCCACACTTTTGGCACTTTTGCAATAATTTTGGGAATGAAACAGCCCTGCCCCCAGCCCCCACACCCCACACCCCACACCCCACACCCCACACCTGAGGTCTTTGTTAAAAACCTACCCTTATGAGGGAACCCGACCGGGGTCGCACCGCTATACAAAATCTTTTTTTGTAAGCTTGGATAGCCATTTCTAATCTGATCAAGTTTGTCAAAATAAACCAGCCTTCACTTGACTCAATTCCTCGGTAGTTTCCCTGCCATTTCCCAGCTACGTTAAACGACCCAAATCCGTTGGTTTTGGTCACTCTAACGTCCTTTAGAAATAGACTCATACCAGGAGCTAATCCTAAGTTTTTTAACTCCACTAATAGATCGGATTCGGCCTCGACAAAGGTACTCTTTTTAAGCCGTAAACAAAAGTCTAATCCTTGTTGTGCCAGCCAATGACCCAGCTTGACTCCACCCCGCAAGGGCAATCTTCACGCTTCACCTAACCCCTAAAACCTAACCCCTGTAAGATTTTCAATTAGCTTGTCACCCCCTGAGGGATTCGGCTAAGACATCTAACTTCACTTGTTTGAGCAATTGTAAACTAATTACCATCAAGTTTAGAAATAGATACGCGCTCGTTACGCAGCTTCAGCAAGGATAATTTTTTGGTATAGCGCACGCTATCATTTTGTTGAGATAGGTTAGGGGGACTACTTTTGACCTATCTTTTTTTATCTCTTTCTGCTGTATCGCTGACTACATAAGACTCCCATGCCTCGTTCCCTGTCAGAATGCACCCAATTGATTGAGAGGTTTCACTAGACGTATTACCCATCAATTATCCTGCGGTGATTGGGGTTATTCTGAGAGTATCTATAGGAACTAAAAACTCACCTTTTTGGAGCTTAATATCCAGGGCATCAAGGACAAACAAAAACTCTAGAAGGCTCGCTGTTTGGTAGTCTTTATCTTCATATTCTATGATTTTTTCCTCGGTTAAACCAGCGATATCCGCCAGTTGTTTTTGGCTTATATTAGCAGCTAGTCGAGCTTTGATAATAAGTTGTGGTAAATTGTTAATATCATCAAGCTTCAGAACAATTGGAGTACGAACGTCATGGTTGATGAGGGTTTCGTATTCAGCAACTTCGGCTTTTAAAGCATTAAGATGACTTTGTAATGAATCGCGCTTAATCTTCCACCAACAATCATTTTTTTTTATATCTTCATCTTGAGCGTCATAAACAGATAAGTCAGATTCAAATTGACGAACTAATTCTTGGCTGTAGTCATACTGTCTTTGATTTTTAATCATGCTTCCCACCTCAATAAATCTATAGCAATAATTCCTTTGGCGTTTTTATCCCTATCCTTTTGAAAGAATTCTAGGGAGTTCATCTCGTAAATGCCCACTGGCTGCTCTGAAGGAAAAATCTCACCTTTATAGATAGCTTTTTGTGCATCGCGGTCGATAGGATTGAGTAATCTGGGTGCATGAGTAAGGAGATAATTTACATCCACATCTTCTGTATCCCAACATGCATCATAATCATTTGGTCTGGGCTTACTTGTGACAAAACTGCCATTGATATAAATGGTTCTACATCCCGCTGCCTTTAATTGCTCCATTGCTTTTTTGAGTCCTTCTATCTGGCGTAACCGCGTTACGTTAGTACCAAAACGCTCTTGAAATTCTAGCCATGTAGTCCAATATATGCCAGGTGGTAAGTTTCCTTTTTCATCAAAACCGGGTATTGTCATTTTAACGCAAAGCCAAGATTCGACATCTTTTAATCAGAGATGATAGAATAATTTTTCGACTGGCGGAGAATAGTTGCTAACTCTTCAATCCTTTGGCTTTGGAACAAGGTGGCTATGGGGAGATTGTTCCCTAACTGCTGCTGAATTTGAGCAATAAGCGCGAACTGCTAAAAGGGTAGTAGGGAGTAGCTCACAGGGGAACTGGTCTGGTTTTCCCGCAGATGAGCAATATACCTAATACTGGCTGAAAGCACTGCACTCTAAACCCTTGTATAGACTGTGCTTTATTTTTTTATGGCTGAAGGGACTTTGGTTACCTCTGGGGCGTTGCTTATCCAAGGAATGGTTTTCTTTCTATTATACCATTCCTTGAAGCAGCAACGCCCAAAATTATACTAGCTTTACATACCAAGCATTCCAGGCTATTTCCTCGCCCCTTCAGGAGAAACGCTCTATTTGAACTAGATGCCAAATTGCTCTTTAATACCTTGGATAAACGTCTTATCATCCAATTCTTTTCGATTAGCCACCATCATCCTGGCATCTTCGCCAGCAGTATATCGCAATTTATCAGTGCCATCTGTTGCTGCTTCATAAATCACGTTAGCAACAACGCTAGACTCGGAGGCATTCTCAAGTAAAGATTCCATCGAATTGAACAGCTTACCAATTAATTCTTGATACTCAGTTAAATTTTCATCGTTGCTCATATCAATAGAGCGACCAGCAAAATCCGTTTTGATAATCCCTGGTTCAATAATTTTAACTTTACAATTGATTGCTTTCAGTTCAAAACTCAGACCTTCGGAAATCCCCTCAACAGCAAATTTAGTCCCGTTATATAATGAAAATAATGGAAAGGTCATTTTGCCACCAATCGATGAAATATTAATTAAAATACCATCTTTATTTTGTCTGAAATGGGGTAGGATTGCTTTGGTTACATCCAATAGACCAATAACATTAACATCAAATTGTCTTGTTATCTTTTCCCTGGGGGTTGCTTCTAAAAGACCATAAACAGCATAACCGGCATTGTTTACCAAAACATCTATTTTGCCGAATTTTTCAATACCTAGCTGAATGGCTTTTGTAATTGAATCTTGGTCTAAAACATCTAGTCTTGTCACCAACACATTCTCAAGGGTAGTTAGTTCTGTTTCCTTTTCTGGAGTTCTCATGGTTGCAACCACGTTCCAACCCTTTTCCTGGAACAATTTTGCAGTTGCTTTTCCAATACCGCTGCTTGCTCCTGTAATTAAAATTGTCTTACTCATTTTGGATTCAAACTAAGTTTTGTTATTTGACTACGACAATTCACCTTTGAATGTCGATTCAGTTTGATCTTATACTAAGGAAGCGGTAAATTTCACTAGCAAGTTACGCCAAACTACATGCAACGTGCGCCAATCAAGAATTATTCACGTTATGTGACAACAAGGGAAAAGATGACTGTTGCTAAAGACAGATAATGTATAAGGTACTGCTATAGCTCACGCGCTAACTACCACTTGTCCTACAGGATGAGCCACACAAGTCAAAATCATGCCTTCGTTCCGTTCATCCTCTTTGAGAGCATCAGGTTCCTCGTCATACTCTACTTTCCCTTTGAGAAGCTTTTGCTTACAAGCACCACAGGCTCCCATGCGGCAACCGCTCGGTAATGCCACCCCTTCTTGTTCAGCCACATCTAGGATCACATCCTCTGCATCACAGGTGACTTCTTTCCCAGACTTAGCAAAGACTACAGTTGGTTCTGAACAG
Source organism: Moorena sp. SIO4G3 (assembly GCF_010692305.1). Classification (NCBI taxonomy): domain Bacteria; kingdom Bacillati; phylum Cyanobacteriota; class Cyanophyceae; order Coleofasciculales; family Coleofasciculaceae; genus Moorena; species Moorena sp. SIO4G3. The sequence continues at coordinate 5,672 of NZ_JAAHIG010000162.1, forward strand.
GTTGACGGTGATTTGACTAATTGCAGTTTAGGACGACCTTCCCCTGTGACTGCTTCAGCAGTTGTTGCTGTTGCTGTCTTTTTTGACAACTTTTTGCCACCAAAACTCTCTTCATAGTAGTTCTCCATCGGGAAGTCTAGACCGGCTAGCATGGCTTTCACCCGTGCCATAAAGGGATTCGGACCACAGACATAAACAATGCGATCGCGAAAATCAGGAGCCATCTGTTGCACCATGGCTTGATTAAGTCTTCCGGTATAACCCCACCAAGCTTGGTCTAGTTCTGGACGAGTGGTGGTAATAGCAGCCTTAAAGTTGGGGTGCAAAGCCGCCATCAACTCTAATTTCTGACGGAAGATGATATCTTTTGGGCTACGAGCGCTGTGGATAAAGAACACATCCACATCAGCGCCAATGTCACAAAGCCACTCAGACATGGACATCATCGGAGTAATCCCGCTACCTGCTGAGATGAACAACAGTTTATTAGCAGAATGGTCAGCACAGGTAAATTTCCCCATTGGGCCATTTAATCTCACCTCGGACCCAACTTTGATGTTGTCGTGCAACCAGTTAGACACCAAACCCGCTGGAACATCAGGAGTATCGGCTGGTGCTGGCACTCGCTTGACGGTAATTTCCAAAGTATAAGGACGTGAGGGTGCCGAAGAGATAGAGTAGGAACGCTTGACTGGTTTGCCATCAATCTCCAAATCCAGAGTGACAAACTGACCTGGCTTGTAGCTGAACAACATTGGCGGGTCTGCGGCAAAGCGAAAGGTCTTGACATCATGGGTCTGATCAATGATCTGCACACAGCGGACAGTAATCTCACCTTTAGTCCACTGCTTCATCCCAGTGCTATTGCCATCTACCACTAGGTTTTGTTGCTGGTTAGAATCATACTGCTGTAGTTTTTTGACCAGCAGCACAAAGTCACCGATGCGGATAATATCCTCTTCTCTCAGGAGCCAGTTCTGGTTAACATCCATCTCCTCATTATTGATCCGAGAGCCATCGGTGCTACCGAGGTCAGCAAAGTAATACTGTCCCCCTTGGCATAGGATTCTGGCATGTACACGACTCACTACAGGACTATCCAGAACTAGGTCACAACTCGGGTGACGACCAATCAGATACTGACCTTGAATCTGAGTTCCCGGTTTCAGGGTTTTTTCCTGTAACTCGTTGGTTTTAGAGTTGATAACTATAGTTTTCAGCATGTTTCGTGTCACTCCAGATTACCGCAATAATCGGTCAATTGTGTCAATTACTCAGGACTTACCCATAAACTCTGCCGCTAGGGTGGGTTGATAACACACCATACTAGGTAAGTGCGTTTGCGTTTGTTACCCAATTTGGCATAAGTCCTGGTAATGAACTATCAGAGGATGATGTGTGCTAACTTCAGGTGCGACAATCAAGCGAATTTAATTCTTAATGGTAAGAGCGCACCTAACATTTGAATTAACACTTGATATCAGCATCATACTTAGTACCCTTGACCTCTCGCAAAAGTTCAGGGAACGCGCCTCTTGAATACATAGCTATATACTTCTCAGGCTTTTGGGAATTTTTTATGCAACAGCATTTTCTGACAGCTCCATGTTTAGCTTGGCATCGCGATCAAGATTATTTCGCCCCTGAAACTTTTGATATCATCTAACGTCTGTAGTAGTCAGCCAGAAGCAGCGGTATTCGCATCTTATTTTGAAATGCCTACTGGATATGAAATTCAGGCGATAAGTATGTTTGTTTATTAATTTTGAAATCTTTTATGAGTAAGGCTTCTATAATTTAGATGCGTTTGCCCTGGCCAGAAGCTAGGGCATTTGATCATCCTAGCTGTTCAGACTATTGATGTGTTCAGGAAGATTCATCTCTATGAAATATCCGGTGCCAGTGTTATTATCACTCCTGACCCTATGTACTATTGGCTTAGGGACCGATAACGTATCTGCTCAATCGAATCGATGTGGCCAGATTCGTGCTGTGCGTCGCTTGGCGATTAGCGAAAATTTAGATAGCGATAATCTTGCTACCCTAGAATATAAGTACTGTGGACAGAGTAACCGACGTTCATCAAGTATTCAGTCACCACGAAATTCTTCTCAAGATTGCTTCGACCTGACTGTCATGGCAAAACTAGCGAGCATGACAGAAGAGGGAACAAGCTTTTTGGGTACGATTGAAAGTTTACAGCAAGTTATCTGCAATGGTCCTAGCCAAGGTCAGAGGTCTTCGTTAGAGTGGCCAAATGGGGAAACTGCCAAATCAGGGTCAAAATGGAAGTATCCCAACGGAACGACTGCCAAATTCGGGTCAAAATGGAAGTATACTAACGGAACGACTGCTAAAGTCGGGTCACAATTGAAGTATCCCAACGGAAAGACTGCCAAATTCGGGTCATCAGGTTCGTGGAAGTATCCTAACGGTCAGACTGCCCAATTGGGGTCACGTTGGTATACCCCTAAGGGTAGGACTACTTCAGTGGATAGTTTACTGAGCCAGGGTTGTAGTATAGTTGGCACCACAGAATGCGATCGCATTCTCACACACATCAACCGCTCTGACCGGAACCGCTATGACCAAAACAGCTATGACTCGAACCGCTCTGAAATTACCAGCAGAGACTATTTTTTACGGGATTTGTCAATCATGCAAATTCTTGACAGGCTGACTAGAGTAGCTGATTAAGCCTCAGGGGGTAACAAGCAGCCTTTTAAGCTCCTAAGGGTTTGAGTGCCTAGCCACTGGGTGTAGGGTTTACTGAATAATTACAGCCCTAATTAAAACCCTATACTAGATTTATTGACAACTGCTATAAGTAGCTAAACATAACTTTTGATAGCTAATAGCTGACAGCTCAATCCTTAGGATTGAATCGCGACCAAAATTATTTCAATGGTGAAACTTTTGATATCATCCAACGTCTCTACTAGCCAGTGAGAAGTCAGGGTCTTTGATAATCTTGGCTGTTCAGACTATTGATGTGTTCAGGAAGATTCATCTCCATGAAATATCCGATTCGAGTGTTATTATCACTCTTAACCTTATGCACTATTGGCTTAGGAACTAATAACGTATCTGCTGAATCTAATCAATGTCGGGAGATTCGTGCTGTGCGTCGCTTGGCGATTCGCGAAAACTTAGATAGGGATAATCTAGCTACCCTAGAAGATAAATACTGTGGAAATAGTAACTTACCTTCATCAAGTATTGAGTCACCACTAAATTCTTCTGAAGATTGCTTCGACCTGACCGCCATGGCAAAACTAGCCAGCATGACAGAAGACGCAAAAAGCTTTGTGGGTATGATTGAAGGTTTAAAACAGGTTACCTGCAAACGTCCTAGGCAAGGTCAGAGGTCTACCTTATACTGGCAAAATGGAAAAACAGCCAAATGGGGTTCAAATTGGTATTATCCCAACGGTGAGAGATTTAATTGGGGTTCAAATTGGTACTATCCCAACGGTGAGAGATTTAATTGGGGTTCAAATTTATACTATACCAACGGTGAGAGATTTAATTGGGGTTCAAATTGGTACTATCCCAACGGTGAAAGATTTAATTGGGGTTCAAATTTATACTATCCCAACGGTAATAGGATTAACTGGGGGTCAAATTGGTATACTCCTAAGGGTAGACCTACTTCAGTGGATAGTTTACTGAGCCAGGCTTGTAGTATAGTTGGCACCACAGAATGCGATCGCATTCTCACATACATCAACCGCGATGACCGGAACCGCGATGACTCGAACCGCTCTGAAACCGAGAGTAAAGAGGATTTCTTGCGGGATTTGTCAATCATGCAAATTCTTGACAGGCTTACTAGAGTAGCTGATTAAGCCTCAGGGGGTAACAAGCAGCCTTTTTAGCTCCTAAGGGTGTCGGGACCGACCTTGTTACTGGGTGTGGGGTGTAGTGAATAATTGCAGCCGTAATTAAAACCCTAGGTCAGCGGTCAGCGGTCAGCAGTCAGTGCTCAGCTATCATGGTCATTTTATTCAAAAACACCGATCAAGTAGCGTGGCACAGGCTTCTAGCCTGTGACCTAACCCATAAGCTGAACGCGCACGCGTGCCCGTAGCGCTAATCGCTGTTCGCTGTTCGCGCAGCGTGCGCGTAGCGCATAGACTGATAGCTGATAGCTGATAACTGATAGCTGATGACTGATAGCTGATAGCTAATGACTGATAGCTGATAGCTGATAGCTGATAGCTTACTTAATTAAGATGTAAGATCGCTATAGGCTCTATGGCCATGTGTGTGAGGATTTCTCTAAATGCGAGTTTTATTACTGTATCCGCTATTTCCGAAAACCTTTTGGTCTTATGACAAAATCCTTGAATTAGTTAATCGCAAAGTTTTATTGCCACCCTTAGGTCTAATTACTGTTGCTGCATTATTACCTCAAGACTGGGAATTTAAACTTGTTGACCGCAATATCCGAGACGTAACCGAAGCAGAATTTGAATGGGCAGATCTGGTGATAATCTCAGCGATGATTGTCCAAAAAACCGATGCCCTAAACCAAATTAAAGAAGCGAAACGACGTGGTAAATTAGTGGCATTTGGGGGACCTTATCCTACCTCTTTACCCGAAGAAGGAAAGAATGCAGGGGTGGATTTTCTAATCCTAGATGAAGGAGAAATCACCCTACCGATGTTTGTAGAGGCTTTACAGCGAGGGGAAACTAGTGGAACCTTTCGCACTACAGAGAAACCCGATGTCACTCAAACCCCGATTCCCCGCTATGATTTGTTAGAGCTTGATGCCTATGATTCAATGTCAGTCCAGTTTTCCCGGGGATGTCCTTTTCAGTGCGAGTTCTGCGACATAATTATTCTCTATGGCCGCAAACCGAGAACAAAGGAACCAGCCCAGCTTCTCAAGGAATTGGATTATCTCTATGAATTAGGCTGGCGGCGTGGTATCTTTATGGTGGATGACAACTTTATTGGGAATAAGCGTAACGTTAAGCTACTTCTGAAAGAGCTAAAAGTATGGCAAAAAGACCATCACTATCCCTTCCGATTTAATACGGAAGCATCGGTAGACCTAGCTGCGGATTCAGAATTGATGGACTTGATGGTAGAGTCTAACTTTGATGCTGTCTTTTTAGGAATTGAGACACCGGACGAAGAAAGCCTTAAACTAACCAAAAAATTCCAAAATACTCGTAGCTCTCTAACGGATGATGTAGATAAAATAATTCGTGCGGGATTACGACCAATGGCAGGGTTTATTATTGGTTTTGATGGAGAGAAACAAGGAGCTGGTTCCCGTATTATTAGTTTTGTTGAACAGGCTGCTATCCCTACAGCCATGTTTGGTATGTTACAAGCGTTACCCAATACTGCTCTGTGGAATCGCTTAGAAAAAGAAGGACGTTTGCGAGATAACACTAAAAAAGATATCAATCAAACTACCCTCATGAACTTTGTTCCTACTCGTCCCATTGAGGAGATTGGTAAAGAATACATCGAAGCATTCTGGACGCTATACGAACCTGAACGCTATATAGACCGAGCCTATAAATGTTTTTTAAAGCTTGGCCCCCCTAAATGCAAAGCCCCATTCAAAATCCCAGATTTGGTAGATTTGAAAGCTCTGGCGACTGTAATTTGGCGTCAAGGGTTTAAGCGCAGTACTCGCTGGAAATTCTGGCATCATTTATTTGGTATTTTCAGGCACAATCCAGCTGTGTGGGAACATTACCTTACTCTATGCGCTCACAACGAACACTTTCTTGAATATCGTCAAATTGTCCGGGATGAAATTGGAAGACAGTTAGTTGATACTAATCCTAAGTTGATGGATAAAAAATTAATAGAGATATAGCAATTATCAGCAACATTTTAGGGATATTACTTATCCTTTTAAGGCAAGAGGCAAGAGGCAAAAGGCAAAAGGGAATAGCAATGCAGCGCTAAAACCCTCGGCATTGCTGAGTCTTCGGATGAATATGAGTGGGGTGGGCATCCTGCCCGCCCGAAAATATATTGAAACTGGCAAGATGCCAGTTCCACCAAGATGCCAGTTCCACCAAGATGCCAGTTCCACCAAGATGCCCATTCCACCAAACTATTAAAATCATCCCGCATTTATGCAACGCCTGATTAACTCTTGCCTCTTGCCTCTTGCCTCTTGCCTCTTGCCTTTCCTTAGCACGATTATGTTCACCAATCAAATACAAACCCTATATGGCCTTGATAGTTAAATCTCTCAAGGTAAAGGTGAAGTCCAGTTTTTTGGTTGTGCTAATAAATTCAATGATGACTTCAGTAGCAACTGCTGTAGTCATCAGCACTAAATTCCGAGCTAATGGATAATCACAAACATCATCATTAACTGGGGAAGGAACTCGATAATTTTCATTCCAAATTATCTCACTGTAGTCTTCTGCTAACCCAACATGAAGACAAGGGATTTGGGAATTATCACAGTAATCTTTTACGGCTTGACGAGCGACACTGTTATCAAAGGTGTCAATGACTAAAGTAGAATTCTTCAGTAATTGTTTGCTATTAGCTGTAGTTAATTCCTTGACCTTAGCCTCCAATTTTACCCCAACCGCTTGGTAGAGAGAATTGGCAAGGATTTTGGCTTTATGGGCACCAATATCAGAGCGGTAGTAGGGTTGGGTAGAAAGATTGCGCTCTTCAATGCGATCGCAATCAATAACCTTGAGCTTTCCAAACCCTGAACGAGCCAAATTTTCAGTAATATTGGCTCCAAGTGCTCCCGCACCACACACGGTCACGGGGTAGTCACGTAACTCAGCCATGACTTGGGAGCTACGGTAGAGTTGTTCGTGGAAAAAAATTGACATCATCCTAATCCCAATTATCTCGTGCCTCAATCACCCCAACCAAGGACTGTAAATCAAAATCGCGATCGCGTCCACTTAGACAAATCCCGGAACTGATTACAGTCAGATCCTGTTTAGATATCGCTGATGTGTGGTGTTCACCGTTAGCAGTTCTCCACTGCACCTGCCAAAATTCTCCCCGGTCATGGAACTGTTGCAGTGCTCCCCCACCCATTTCCAAAGCTTGTTCCAGCCTTCTGTGATCCCGTTGATGCAGAGCTTTACCTTTAAAATCTTTAGTCTGTTGTGTTACCAAGTCATAAACTATTCTCATTTCTGGTGTCAGCCCCTTTACATCCAGTTCTTCAGGTGGTGTTATTTGCTTTAACTGCTCTCTAAGTTGTTCTGCTAGTAACGGATCTCCCTTACGGTCAAGCTGCTGAAACCACCAAGCCTTACCATCCCCACGAGCCACCACTTGTTCAAAAGCTACCCCCCCCTCCACCAGATGCACAGGGATAGGTTTAACCGTGCCAAAACGCTGACGAGCATCCGATTCATTGACTGGATACCCTAGCCAGGTCTTTCCCGACAATTGATAAGCTAGTCGTAAACGCAACGGTTGGAGCAGTTGCCAATACTCCTCAAGTTGAAACACATCTGGCTCTTCCACCACAGTTGCCACTTTCTCGTTGACTGGCTGAAAAATACCCCATCCTTCAAAGTTACGAGGTTTAGGGGAAAATGTATAAATCATTCCAGCAACACGAGTTCTTACCCGTCCCCCACGTACACAGGGAGCGAGGAATTGATTGTCACTCAGTTGCGCTTCCTTTGCAGCAATTTGATTGATGAGGTCGAGGATATTTGCCATGATCCTGCTCGATGGTTATAAATAAAGCACTACCCATTAAAGTTAGAACATTGATACAAGCAGCAAAAGCAGTTTTAATCAACTTTTGCCTTTTGCCTTTTGCCTCTTGCCTTGCGCGTAGCGCTATAATGTGCAAGTCGCCAGAGCGAAAGCGTTCGTCACTTAAAAGGAACTCCGTATGTATTTGTTATTGACACAAATAAACAACCATTGAATCCTATCTCAGCAAAAAAAGCTCGCCGGTTACTAGATAAAGGTAAGGCTGCGGTTTTCAGAATTTACCCGTTCACGATCATCTTGAAAACTGCGGTTAATAATCCCACCATCTCACCCTGCCAAATCAAGATTGATCCTGGCAGCAAGGTGACTGGATTTGCCTTATAGCAACCCTAAATGATTTGTGACAAGTGAGAGGCTTGAAATCCAGGTATAACAAGGATCACGTTTCGTAACATTACCACAACCTATTTATGATTGCTATAGTTTGACACTTTACCTTGTCTTCCATGTATAAAAAACCTTCTTGGTAATTGGAAAACATCCAGCAGGTAAAATACTACCACATCCGATTAAAAAATTAGGGATTTATCATAACTTCATCAATTAAATCTTTAGCAACCCTATTCATCTGCTCCTCATTCTTCCTTCTAAGACGATTGTATATCCAGTCGAAAATTAATGGATTCTGACGGCGATTATCGTAAATTTTGGTTTGTAAGTACCAAGACTTTTGAGTGAGTTCTTGTGGTGTTAATCTTTGGTTAATAGTTTGTTCCCAGAGTTCTTCAGCACATTCTTTTAAACGATCTAATCTAGATGCAGCTTCAATATTATTAAGGTACTGTGTTATTCCTAGTTTCAAAACAGGTAATAGAGGTAATACTACTGCTAACAAACATTTTTCCAAGGTTAACCCACCAATCAAGCTTATTAAAAATAAAACTATTGTTAATACAGCAACTCCGATTCCTATCAAGCGGGCATAGCGGCGACGAAGTTGGGCATCCCACCAGCAATTAGAACGCTGACAAATTATACGAGCTAACTCTATTGATAATTGACCAACACTTACTGGATACCAATTCTTGAGTTTGGAAAAGTCGGGGTCTATAAGCTTATGTCTTGAAGATGCTTCTATAATAGATTCTGGTTCCGTTCGGCTTTCACAATTAAGATGATTACCATTGATTTCCAGCACATCACAATCAAATAATTGCTGTATTTTAGCTGCTTTTTCTTGGAGAGACTTCTGCCAAGGTTCAAACCATATAATACTGATTATAGTAATAGCAATACCCCAAAAAGCAGCATAAACTTGAAAGTTAGGAACGACCGCTACCAAGATAGAAAAAATAAGGGCAAATGGAACAGCTAAAACCATCTGAATCCCTTGGATTTTTTTAGCATCTGAGTAAAATTGTCGCTGTGCAGCTAGACGTTCTAACTGCTTTATTTCCGATTGCTCTTGGGGTATTTGATTCATTTTTAAGAGTTCGTAAACCTGTTGTCGTAGACTAAATTCCACCAATAAAATGCTTTTTTTATATCACCTTTATTTTTTGCTTCAAGTGCATTTTGAGAGCGCTTTAGGGCAGTAGACAGTTTAGATAAGGCATCATTGAACTTAGCTTCTGTCGAGCAGGGGCTAATATACCCAGAAATTCCCATTGGATCTTGCATGTTTGCTAATTCAACGCTGTACAAGTGTGAAAAAACTCGTTTTACATCTATGTCATAAACGATAGTCTTTTCTCCTTGAGCATACTTGGCTATACGTAATTCCAAATAGAAAGAAGAAATTGGTACGTTTTGATAGTATTTCCAAGCTTTGATGAAACGAATCAGAGACTTGAGTTTACCATTAAATTGTTGATCTACTTCTCGCACATAAGCATTGTGAGTTTCTGGACTGGAAAGCATCCATCCGCCACCGCCAAGACAATCAGGAATTTTATAGGTTGGATAAGTGCTATTTTTTCCGCTATATATTGCTGATGTTATTTCTGTAGATTCTTTTGCATCACTGCCAAAAGGACATACAACAGCAGGACAGTCTACATGAACATTTGTTCTGGGAAATCTTCTATTTAGTACTTCTTTTAGTTGAGTCAAAGCCCTTGAAGAATTAGAATTTAGTTTGCCATCAGAAATATATGCAAAGTAATCTACATCGCTATATCCAGAAATGCTTGTCCCATTGCCAAATGAACCTGTACGAAAAAATCGACACAATCGAAAGTTTGCTTTTAGACAATCTTCAATTGAGGATCTATGATTTTTTGCTGCTTGAGATTCATTAAGTGATGGAGTTAATTTTGAAAGAAAATTTCTAAATCCTTCATCAATTGTTCTTGGCACTATTACCTCTACTCATTTAGTACAATAGTATAGCAATCCTAAATAGGTTGTGGTAAGTTTACGAAACGTGATCCTTGTTATACCTGAGTTTCAAGCCGCTCACTTGTCACAAATCATTTAGGGTTGCTATAGTGGTTTTACTTCTGCTGTATCTTGATAACGACGAATTAATCTTTTAACGAAAAACAAGCTAACTTGAAAGCGTTTTGCTAGTTTTATTTGTGAACATTCTTTGGCTTCATAGGCATTGATGATCCGTTGTCGTAGGTCAATCGAATAAGCAGCAGGCATCAATCTTTTTATTTATACTATAGCAGTCCTAAATGATTCGTGAAATATATTGCCCAAACCGAACGCTATAACCCTTGCCCAGCAACGATTCCAGATTTTTATGATTTTACAAATGATTTAGGATTGCTATACTATTATAGCTTATCACCGTTTGGGGTCTACTCAAATGAAAACTGCTGTAACCGTGCCAAAGCGCTGACGAGCATCGGATTCATTAGAGCTATTTCAAAAGTTTTTTGTGATATAATAAAAGATTTATTTTTTAATTTAGACAACCAAATTTAAGCATGAAATATTGGAAAGCCACAAAACTATCCTCTAAAAAATTCAAACGACTTACAGGTTGCCTATTGCCTATTGCCTTGCGCGTAGCGCTATAATGTGCAAGTCGCCAGAGCCAAAGCGTTCGTCACTTAGAAGGAACTCCGCCGGTGAGTTACTACACACTCTTTAAATGATGGCTACTTCTAAGCCCACATTCCGGGTTCTTTGCGCCTTCCTCGCTTCACGCCCGCTACGTTAGCTGTCCGACAAAATTCATTACGCATTAGGTGTGGGATGAATTTTGCACAGGGTATGGATGGAATTGCTATAATATAAGTACTGGTAAACAAAGCCGAAAATGCTGGTTTGTCAGCCACCTACGTGCCTAAAAAATAGAACTTATTGTATTGTTCCGGTGCGGAGGGGCATCCCGTGTCGTTAATAAAGCTTACCGAGTATCCGAAGCGATGGCTGGAGTTGGTAAGAAGCCCACACTGTAATCTTCGATTCAGTGTGGGAGTATGTCACCAAGAGTTTGAGTATCTAACTGAGCAGCTTCAGCAGCAACTTGTGCCTTGAACGCAGAAACGCGATCGCTTGTCTGTGCCTGTTCTAGCTTTGCCTCAATCAACTCCTTGACCTGTGGGTGTTCCATCGCACCCCGCCCTTGGAGGGATTTGAGATTATTAATTACCTCTTGGGGTGTCATGGAATTAATTAGGGCTACCAACACCGTAGGAGTGACAGAGCGCACAGCACCAATGGCGATGGTATAGGGAATCTTATGTTCAACAATCAATTGCGCCTGTTCAGCAGCAGTTTCCGTTTTCGCTAACTGCTTCAGTATCCAAGCTAAGGAACCTTCTGGAGGATGATCCTTAAATAAGACTGCATCTGCTCTAGGGCTAGGCTTAATATGTAAACTAGCATAGAGATGCTTCATCGCCTTTCGACCCCGCAATGCCGCTCGGTCAAACAAGGCTGGAGTCTTTTCCCGTGTTTTAAGGTAGCGCCGCACTGCTGTCCGAGCCGAACGAGGCACCTTATTGCGCTGCTGCTTCATGAAATCCACTACTCGTGCCACCTGGTAGGGTGGGAATTTTTGCAGCATCACAAAGCCAGCATCTCGGTGTTCGGTCAAATTGCTAGTCAACAAATGACCTAGAAACACTTCTTTGTGGTCACGGACATCCCCATGATTTTCGTACCAAACCGCTAAGTGACCGTAAAAAATTGGGTCAATTTCTACCATCAGTTGGTGCAATTCTGTCACTTGCTCCAGCTTACGATGGGGTGTAGTTAATAAACTGTTTAGTAATTCTAAACGCAGGTCACGCTCTTCAGTTTTCATAGGATTCACCTCCTATGGTCCTATGTAATTTCTGGATAAATCTATAATTTACTTGGTTGTTTAGTTATTAGGTTATTGGGTTGTTTAGTTGTTCGCGTAGCGTGGCCTAAAGGCCAAGGTTGATTAAAAATTTACCTAAAATACATCAACTAAGCCACGATTTATTAGCAGTGTTTTGAATTACCTTGTCTTGATGCAGTCGCTCATGGGGGAAACCCCCAAGACCGCGCTGCATCGCTTCGCGCAAGTTCAGAAAGCCGTTGTTTCACACACGGGATTTGAACCCGTATATACTTGAACAGAATCAAGTGCCTTACCATTTGGCTAGTATGTACTAAAGCTTTCCGGGTCAGGGCGCGAAAGTGACTCAGTGAATTTTTAAATTGTTTAGTTATGGCAGCTGATTTCCACTAGAATTATGGTCCCCGCGCAAGTCAGTAAAGCTTTTAATAAAATGATGCTCTATCCATTTGAGCTACAGCGGCAAATAGCGCCGCTGATAGGATTCGAACCTATAACCTTCCGATTAGTAGATCGGTAGTATGTAAGCTTCAGCAGTTAGGGCGCGGGGGTAAATTTAAAACAATTGCTCTTGTGCAAGTTAACGAAAGATTTATAGCAACTTACAATCGTCCTTTAACCAGTACTTTTATCACTCTGTAGCATGATTTGTAAATTATTCCTAGAAGGTTGAATCAATCGCGCAAGTTCAGAAAGCTGTTGTTTCACACACGGGATTTGAACCCGCATATTCTCGATGATGAGTCAAGTGCCTTACCGTTTGGCTAGTATGAAAGCTTTCCGGGTCAGGGCGCGAAAGTGACTCAGTTAATTTTAAAATTGCTTGTTTATAGCAGTTAAAACCACTATAATTGGGGTTCCCGCGCAAGTTAGTAAAGCTTTTGAAAACATGATGCTCTATCCATTTGAGCTACAGCGGCCAATAGCGCCACTGATAGGATTCGAACCTATAACCTTCCGATTCGTAGTCGGTAGTATGTAAGCTTCAGCGGTTAGGGCGCGGGGGGAAAATTGGAACACTTGCTCCTGTGCAAGTTAACAACAAATTTATAGCAAATTATGACCGCATTTTAACCGGTAATTTTATGAGTTTTTAGCATAATTTTGTAGTTATTTATATAAGATTGAATCAATGTCTTGATGCAGTCGCTCATGGGGGAAACCCCCAAGACCGCGCTGCATCGCTTCGCGCAAGTTCAGAAAGCCGTTGTTTCACACACGGGATTTGAACA
>NZ_JAAHIG010000163.1:0-18813 GCF_010692305.1 Moorena sp. SIO4G3
ATCTCTTAATGGGGTGGGCTTTTCACCACCATCCAATAGACAGTTAGAATTCGGGTATTTTACCCGCGAATTCCCTAAGTCATACCCCTCCAGTTTCTGAAGGCTCCTACCTAGAACAAGCCGCACTTAATCAACGACTCAACTTGCTCAATCAGGTCCCGACCAGATTGAGTAGAGGCCGAATCTCCGTGCATCGTTTAGATAATGGATCTAGGTTTCGGTGTGCCCCACCGTACCTTTCTTTTTTATAAATAGATAGATACTTTTTTAACCTAACTTTTTTCATAGACGTTTAAGTCGTTGTCTTGATGCAGTCGCTCATGGGGGAAACCCCCAAGACCGCGCTGCATCGCTAGACCAAATTACGCAATATGTATCTCGTACATATTTTTTACGTTGCCTACTTATTGATTAGATAGTATTTATCTAGCTTTTTACTTTATTGTTTATATTAATAAACTAACACGCTCTGTGAAAACTGTCAAGTTTTAGCTTAAAAAGAAAGCCGTCCTATAAGGACGGGGCGCGATTACCCAATTTTTTCGGTAAGATAAATAGGCTATATCAATATCAATGTACCCGCCAACCCTCAACAAATGAAGAAAATCCTGTCAAAATGGGTAATCTTACCGCTGATAATTCTCTGCATTATAGCCTGTCAAAGCAGTAACCTAGATGGAGTAACCACCGTCACTCTCGGTGGTTGGCAAAGCAGCCCTACTGAAAAACAATTACTAGAGCAAGTACTAAAAGAATTTGAAGCTAAACATCCCAAGGTAAAGGTTAAGCTTGAAGTCATCACTGGTCAATACATGGATGTGATCAAAACCCGATTAATTGGTGATGCAGCTCCAGATATCTTTTATTTAGATGCCTATGAAGCCCCATTACTCATGAGTCATGATGTGTTGGAGCCTTTGGATGACTACATTAAGCGCACTGATAATTTTGATGTAGCTGACTTTGAACCCTCTCTGTTTAAAGCATTCCAATATAATGGAATCATCTACGGATTGCCTAAAGATTTTTCCACCCTTGCCCTTTTTTACAATAAGCAATTATTCAAACAAGCTAATTTAACTCAACCACCCCAAACTTGGCAAGAATTACGGGATTATTCCCAAAAACTAAGCATTGATAAGAATCGCGATGGTAGGAATGAGCGCTATGGTTTAGGAATTAATCAGGAACTGGCTCGTCTCTATTTTTTAATTAAAGCCTTTGGCGGTAAGTTAGTTGACAAAAACGGCTACGCTACCTTTGCCACTCCTGAAACTTTTAAAAGTCTTCAAACTGTCATTGACCTATACCGAAACTACCAGTCTGCTGCCTTACCCTCAGACATTGGCGCTAGTTCTGGTAGCGAAATGTTTGGTCAGGGTAAAACCGCAATGGTAATTGAAGGTAGCTGGGCTATTCCTTATCTCAAAGACACATTTCCTAAAATTAAATTCGCCACCGCTGAAGTTCCCTCCTTAGGTAGTAAAAAAGGAACAATGGCTTATACCGTTGCTTATGTTATGAATAAACAAGCTCAACATAAAGAAGCAGCTTGGGAACTCATTTCCTATCTTACCGGCAAAGAAGGAATGAAAGCTTGGGGAAAAGCGGGACTAGTACTACCTTCTCGGGTATCTGTGTTATCGGAATTAGGCTATAAAAACAATCCCCTCTATGCTCCTTTTATTAAAGGAGCCGCCTATGCAACCATTTGGCAGGCTGGGGAAACCTTGCCAACCATTCAAACCCATTTCGATAATCAATTTCTGAGTACCTTACTGGGTGAGCAATCCTTAGAAAGTGCTATGAAGAAAGCCCAAGAAGCAGCTAATGAAGAGATTCGAGCAGGTGATTACTAACTTGGTTTTAGGGAGTCGGGAGTCGGGAGTCGGGAGTGTGGGAGGTGTGGGGAGATGGGGAGATGGGGAGATGGGGAGATGGGGAGTGTGGGAGGTGTGGGGAGATGGGGAGATGGGGAGATGGGGAGATGGGGAGTTAAATCAGCAATTAGTGTAGTAATCTTTCCTTATATCTGCTTCTTCCTATTTACCATTCTCTGTTCCCTGTTCCCTGTTCCCGATTCCCGATTCCCGATTCCCGTTCCCCTCCTGGGAGGGGTTAGGGGTGGGTTCCGATTCCCGATTCCCGTTCCCCTCCTGGGAGGGGTTAGGGGTGGGTTCCGATTCCCTATTTCCTAACTTAAAATAAATCCTCACTGCCCCATCCTGGTCCTTTCTGTGCGGCTCTGATCACAAATGCCGCTATTTTCTCGATTTCCTCCTGTGGTATCCAACTCTCTTCGACTTCGCGGCACGAGAAGCTTTCCTCGGTACCATCATAGGTCATCGGTTGCCTCATAAAAGCAATTAAACCATTGAGATTATCCCGAGGTGGTGTTGCGTTAGCTAGCCTCTCCAGAGATAGAGACACAGTGGGATCAATGAGATTAGCTCCTCCCACATGACACCTCTGGCAATTTTCGGAAAATAATTCTTTACCAACAGACAAGTCTTCGCCGTCAAACAGCTTAGTCTCTCCCTTGCCATCTAAAGCGATCGCTACAGGTTCTGCCACATCTAGGTAGCGCCTGACATATTGGTTAACCGGAACCTGGGCTGGTGAACTAACCGTGCATGTCTCTAGGAAGAACACCAGAACAACTAGCAGCAAATAACGGATTGATACGAATAGACCTCTTCCCAAACTAGTTTTTTGATACTTTTCCCGTGAATTGTTGTCCACTGTTCCCTGTCCCCTGTTCCCTGTTGCCGACTTCTCAAAGAAGTCTAATAATCTACGGAGCATTGAGTATTTAAGGTGATATGTAAGGTGATATGTACTGATTGAGCAACAGGGCAGCGGCTTCTTCTATTAGCGGATAAGGTCTAGTGAAAGAAGCTAGGGTTATTGATTTTGGTTAACCCCTAAGCCCTAAGCCCTAACCCCTAACTGCCAAAACAAGAAGCCTCTGCCCTTGCTGCTTAAACAAGCATAAAGCCTTTCGCTTGCTGCTTTCTAACCTCTGTAAAAACAAACGTAATTAGTTACAGACCTTACCACAACCCCACGTTTCGCTTTTAGTGTTGACCTCATAGAGAATATAACCAGCAATATCAACGAGTTGATCTTTGGTGATATTCCTCATATACCGAAAAATATCAGCACTATCAGTGCTTGGATGAAGTACAGAAATATCAATTTCCCCGTCGTAGGTGGTAGGATGCTTCAGGTAGTCTACTAAAGCCTCCAGGTTATCACGGGGTGGTGTTGCGTACTTTAAGTCTTCAGCACCAAGAGTAACGTTAGGGTCAGTTTTACTGTAACCTCCTTTGTGACATTGAGAACATTTAGAGTTAAACAAGCGTAAGCCATCAGTGACCTCTTCGTTACTCAGAACCACCATGTCACCTGCTTCATTTAAAGGTACGGTGCGGTCCTTTTCAGGCAGATCGAGGGCTGCTGAACTGCCCACTGCAATTTGAAAGGCAAAGAATAGGGTTGCCGTGATCAGCAAGATAAATCGCTTCATTGTTGATTCTCCTCTAATAAAAATGTGGCTCATATGGGATTAGTTTTTCGTGCACAGCATTAACTGATTCCCTGCACATTCTCTCGCTGAGGGGGATCTGAGTCAACCAATGACGGCTATCGAACTCAGGTATTACGGATTACCCATTAGCCATTACCCTTTGTTTGAGACAAAATCTTTAATATAACAGCCTTCGCATCTTCTAGAGGCAGATGGGTGTCTTGATTTTTGTAAGCAATACCCAACTGCTGGCATAGATCGAATACCTCTTCTACTCGAAGGTCATACTCGGCGGCAATTTCCACAATTGACAGGTCTGCAAAGCCCATAATAATTAATTAAACGCGACCATAACTAAGGAACAGGGGGAGTGTGGGAGTTGTGGGGGCAAGAGGCAAGAGGCAAGAGGCAAGAGGCAAGAGGCAAGAGGCAATAGGCAATAGGCAAGAGGCAATAGGCAACAGGCAAGAGGCAATAGGCAACAGGCAAGAGGCAAGAGGCAAGAGGCAAGAGGGAATATTATCAAACCATCTGACTGCCCATCTCCCCATCTCCCCATCTCCCCATCTCCCCATCTCCCCATCTCCCCATCTCCCCATCTCCCCATCTCCCCACACTCCCGATTCCCGATTCCCGATTCCCGATTCCCGATTCCCTACTCCCTACTCCCTACTCCCTACTCCCAGCTCAGAAGTCCCTACTGCTTTTGGCAGGGAAACCGCTACCGGTATAGTAGCCTGGGGTTGATGGAGGCGAATCAGCTGGGCTAGGGTTTTTTTCAACTGGGTGCGAGGTACAATGGCATCAACAAACCCATGCTCTAGCAAATATTCAGAGGTCTGGAAATTATCAGGTAGCTTTTCTCTTAGGGTCTGCTCAATCACTCGTCGTCCAGCAAATCCAATTAATGCCTTCGGTTCCGCTATAATAATATCCCCTAACATGGCAAAACTGGCGGTCACCCCACCAGTGGTAGGATGAGTCAGCACTGGAATGTAGAGTAGTCTGGCTTGACGATGGCGTTCCAAGGCACCAGAGATTTTGGCCATTTGCATCAGGCTTAACATCCCTTCCTGCATTCTGGCTCCACCAGATGCACAAACGATTATAACGGGTACCTGTTGCTTAGTTCCTTGTTCTATCAAACGAGTCAGTTTTTCCCCAACTACGGAACCCATACTACCGCCCATGAACCGGAAATCCATTACTCCCAAAGCAATGGGCAAATTCTCTAGCTTACCGGTGCCGGTTTGTACCGCATCTGTGAGCTTAGTTTTTTCTTGGCTGTCTCGCAAACGATCACTATAGGATTTGCGATCGCAAAACTTCAGGGGATCCGTCGGATGTAGGTGTTCATCCAGTGAGATCCAGGTTTGGGGGTCAATCAGCTGGCGGATCCGCTCGTCACTAGGGACTCGCATGTGATGGTCACATTCAGTGCAAACCATTTGATTAGCTTGCAGGTCTCTGGCGTAGGAGAGCACTCCGCAAGCTTCACACTTTTTCCATAGTCCATCAGCAATCTCCCGTTCTTGAGGTTGTTTAGGGGTTGGTTCAATTTTTCGTCTATTGGCAAACCAATCGAATAGAGACATAAAAATTATTAATCCTGTTAACGTATTATCTAAATTTTTTTAGCTATAATCTGATTTATCTGATTGTCCTGCCTGCTCTTCTTCTGGGGAACTCAACAACAGTAAGGCTGTCCATTGATCTGGTGAGCGAACTTGTAAAGCCGCAGGGCTACCTGCACCTAAATAAGACATGATCCCAATATCAAGAATGCGACTTGGAATATCATGAGCGGCTAGCACCTGCTGCATCAGCTCGGCTTCCCAGCGAAGATTGGTAGTTCTGATTGTTATCCAAGACACAGGCCAATACCAATAGCATTACCAATAGTAGAGTTTTCAGAGCCGTTGAATTTGATAGTTTAATTTCATCTATAGTTTTATTTATAAGTTATACTTAGTTATAAGTATTCTGATTAGTAGACAATTAGCTAAAATTTTCTATTAGGTTAATTTTTATAGATTTCCTATTATGTAGTAATTTTTAGGTTGTCGGTTTCAACGTCTAAATTGAGAGAGTCAGCGAATAGTATTGAATAGGTGGGACATGTGGCGAATTTAATTCGCCTAGCGATGCAGCGCCGCCAAAGGGGGTTCCCCCCACTCGCGCAAAGCATGGCTGACAAGGAAAGGGCACCTAAGATAATGTTTAACTCAATGGAAAAAATAGTTCTAGGTAAGTGGACACTATTAATTTACCCCACAGTAGAGTCAATCCTGCTCCCAAGGCTAGAAAAGGACCAAATGGCATTGGCTGTTTGCGATTCATCCAACCCAGGGCAATGGCTGCGCCACCAGCAAAAGCCCCTACACCACAAGCGATGAAACTAGCCAAGAGCAAATACTTCCAACCTAACCAAGCTCCCATCATCGCCGCTAGTTTAGCATCTCCTCCCCCCATAGCGGATTGACCAAAGGCAATCGAACCCCCAAAAGCAATCAGGTCAAACAACCAAATCCCTAGCACTGCACCTACCACCCCAGTCATTAATTGAGGAATTATTGCTATGGGTTGAGACCCCTGCAAAAAACCAGTAGTTCCTTGAAATACTAAACCAGCCACTAATCCAGACTGAGTTAGGGAATTCGGTAGGGTCATAGTATCGATATCAATCAGAGCTAGAGTCAACAGCCAGCTCAAAAACGCCCAATACCCTACGGTTTGCCAACCCCAACCATACATCCAGAAAACTAGTAAAAACAGTACACCGGTTATGGCCTCTACTAGGGGATAGCGGCTGGAAATCTTGGTATTACAGTGACGGCAACGTCCTTTTAACCACAGCCAGCCCATTACCGGCACATTCTCTCGCTTCCCCAGCTTATGCAGACAATGGGGACAGCGGGAGGGGGGCCAAAGGATTGATAAACCAGCAGGTAGTCGGTAAACGACTACATTGAGAAAACTGCCAATAGATGCACCACTAGCGAAAACTATTGCGAAAACTATCGACCTTGTCAAGGCAGTGGATAATCCCACCATATCCTGTGTCACTTCCTAATGGCTATTGGTTCCTACCATAGAACTAAGACCAATGACCGATTTTCTTAATATTTATTAATAAAAGTCTCCTTCTAGTTGACTCAAAGGCACAAAGCATTCAGTTGGTAGAAGGATAGGTTTATCACTAAAGATTAACTTTCCTCTGAGGGTATATTTGTCAATGGCTACACCAGATGGCTGTTCATCTTGGTATGGATGAACTTCGTAGTAAACCTGGTAGATATGCTTAGCTGCTCTCAAAACCGTAGGGTCTATCAGCTTCGGTAGCTCAATCCGAGTTTGGTAGTTTTCTTGTCTTTGCTGTGATGTATACACCACACTTTTTACCCTATTATTTCAGTTTGACTTTAATGCAATCACGCCCTTACGGCAAGGGAGTATTTCGGCAAAAGGGCACTGATTAACCAGAGCAAACCAACGGATTTTCCTGAGTTATTCTCACGCTTCAGCAGGTTTACCCGATAAAATCAAGAGTAAGCTATCAGCGGTCAGTAATCAGCGGTCAGTAATCAGCGGTTAGTAATCAGCGGTTAGTAATCAGCCTATGGGCTACCTCCGAGGGTCGAAGCCAAAGGCCAAGCGTGAGCCTTTGGCTCACGGCACCTCAAGTAGCACCATCTGTAGCGCATATGCTTACAATCAAGATTGCTCTAAGCACTCAATTAGGGAATCTCCCATAGCACGACAACCTAAGAGATTCATGCCTTCTGAGATGATATCTCCTGTGCGATCGCCTTTATCTAAAACCTTGACAACTGCTTGTTCAATGCAATCTGCTGCTTGAGGCTGGTCTAAGCCATAACGTAACATCATCGCAGCACTGAGTACCATCGCTAGGGGATTAGCTTTATCTTGACCTGCAATATCTGGAGCCGAGCCATGAACCGGTTCAAAGACTCCAGGGTTAGATTCGCTTAAACTAGCAGAGGGTAACATGCCAATACTACCGGTAAGCATAGCAGCGGCATCCGATAAAATATCCCCGAACATATTACCAGTAACGATGGTATCAAATTGTTTCGGAGCTCTGACCAATTGCATAGCAGCATTATCCACGTATAGGTGAGACAGTTCCACATCGGGATATTCCGCTGCTAGGGTTATAATGCGATCGCGCCACAACTGTGACACATCCAACACATTAGCTTTATCCACCGAACACAGTTTACCACCGCGTTTTTTAGCCGTTTCAAACCCTACTCTAGCAATGCGATCAATTTCAGCTTCGGTGTAAGCCATAGTATTGACTCCCCGTTTCTCCCCAGTTTCCTGAGTAAAAATCCCTTTAGGTTGTCCAAAGTAGATCCCACCAGTCAGTTCTCTAACCACCATAATATCTACCCCTTCTACCACGTTTCGTTTCAAGGTCGAGGCATCAATCAGTTGGGGGAATATTGTCGCTGGTCGTAGATTAGCAAACAACCCTAACCCTGCTCTTAATCCCAACAATCCGGTTTCTGGTCGTTGGTGGCGCGGCAGATTATCCCACTTGTAACCCCCAATGGCAGCGAGTAAAACGGCATCACTATTGCGACATAGTTCTAGCGTATCAGTAGGTAGGGGTTCATTAGTAGCATCAATAGCTACGCCACCAATTAGGGCTTCAGTAAATTTAAAATTAATATCGAATCGCTTGCCAACAACGTTCAACACATCTACAGCTACTGCCATGATTTCTGGGCCAATCCCGTCACCAGGTAGCAGGGTAATGCGGTAGGAATAAGTCATAGTTAGTTTGGTCGATGCTTAAGTATAGGTCTGGTGGGTATAAGTTATAGCGTTCGATACTATAGCATCTGGCCGGTATCTCAGGGTAATTTTTTGATCAGCAGAGTTGGCAAGCGATGCAGCGCCGCCAAAGGGGGTTCCCCCCACTCGCGCTTTGCATCAAGACAGGGATAGGTGAACGGATGTAACGGATGTAACCGATAGATCAGACTTCGCCACCAGGGAAAAGTCCGGAATGAATCCCTAAGCTAGGGATAACTAAATAAAAATCAATAATTCCAATAATTCTAGCCAAGCTCAACCGCCCTAGGTCAACCCATAGATCAAGAATAAAGCGCTAGGCTGGAAAAAAAACACATCTGAAATTCCCCTTGAGGCTTTGGTCTTGTCCTTTATCAGAATGAGGGAGTTTGAGGGGTTCGATACCCCGATAATTGGTAGGTGCGCTCTTACCATTAAGAATTAAATTCGCCACGGGTCGCACCTCAAATACATTAAATCATTAAACAGCATTATAACCTGTGTAAGGTATGATAGTTGTATGCTAACAATGACCTACGAATACAAGCTAGAACCAAATACCGAACAGATTGCTACTATCGAGCAAACGCTAGATATATGTCGATCTGTTTGGAACTTCGCCCTTAGACAGCGTAAAGATTGGTGTGCATCTCGTAAGTCGTCTATAAATGCTTGTTCGATTCATTCTGAATACATCATTCCTGCTAACGAACCATTTCCTAACTACCATAAGCAAGCCAAACAGTTAACCGAAGCGAAGAAAGTTTATCCTCAACTCAAATTAGTTCACTCTCAAGTTCTACAGCAAACATTAAGAACCTTAGATAGAGCTTGGGATGATATGAAGGCTCTTGGTTTTGGTTTACCACGGTTTAAAAATAAGTATCGGATGCGTTCTTTTGTTTTCCCACAGTTAGGGAAAGACCCGATCAGAAATGATGCTATTAAGATTCCCAAACTGGGATGGGTTAAATGGCGACAATCTAGACCTATTCCCGAAGGGTTTGAAGTCAAACAAGCAAGAGTAGTTAGAAAGGCATCTGGTTACTTTGTGATGCTGTCACTTCAACTAAATGTTGACGTTCCTAATCCCATGCCTCACGGTCATCCACGAGGTTTGGATTTGGGCTTTGACAAGTTTGTTGCTACCAGTGATGGCGAAGAGATTAAGCGACCTAGATTTATGAACACCCTACAACGTAAGCTGAAATTGCTACAACGTAGGCTAAAGAACAAACAATTTGGCTCGAATAATCGGCACAAGTTAAACCAGAAAATAGCTAGACTACATCAGCGAATATCTGAGACTCGTAAAGATTGGCATTTTAAACTGGCTCATCATCTGTGTGATGGTGCTGGCATGATATTTTTAGAAGATATCAACTTTGTCTCATGGCAAAGAGGGATGCTTTCAAAACACAGTGTCGATGCTGGATTCGGTCAGTTTGTAAATATCTTAAAGTGGGTCTGTTTTCGTCGTGGCGTATATTTTGCCAAGGTCAATAAGGATGGGACTTCTCAAATTTGTCCTAACTGTGGCGCACATACAGGAAAGAAAACTCTAGATATTCGTTTTCACCATTGCTTTGATTGTGGATATACAACTACACGGGATGTAGCAGCTAGCCAAGAAATTAGGAATCGTGGAGTAAGTGCGCTAGGGCATAGCGTGCTAGAAAATGTCTGTGGATTGGAAGCGACGGGGAGTATTGGTCACGATACTCTAGTTGGCACGAGACGAAGCAGAAAACCTAATTCGCGAGAGTTAGGAATCCCCCACTTCAAAGACATCGAGCATAGCAAGATGGCGCTATGTGGGGGAGGATGTCAATGGCTCAGAGAGACCTTAGTATTAGGTAATTTAAATAACTAAAACCAGACTCTGATGGTAAAAGAACTGGCTATTGATATCCGTGGACTAACGAAGCAATTCGACCGCCATGTGGCTGTCCATGAGGTGGATTTGCAAGTGGAAAGCGGTGAAGTTTACGGCTTAATTGGACCGAATGGTGCTGGGAAAACCACCCTGATCCGGATGTTAGCTGCAGCGGAAGAACCGACTACTGGTGAGATTTACATCAATGGTCAGCGTTTGCTAAGAGATCAAAGCAATCCTAGGCTAAAACAGCGCTTAGGTTATCTACCTGATGATTTTCCCCTCTATGAAGATTTGACGGTTTGGGACTACCTAGACTACTTCGCACGTCTATATAAATTACGAGGCTCAAAACGCCGACAACGCTTATACGATGTTCTGGAACTGATTGAATTAACCAACAAGCGTAATAGTTTGATTTCTACCCTCTCCCGGGGGATGAAACAGCGCCTTAGCCTGGCTCGCACTATCATTCATGAACCAATTTTACTGCTGCTGGATGAGCCAGTCTCTGGTCTTGACCCCATTGCTAGAATGAAGTTTCGGGAAATTATTAAGGTTCTCCAAGAAGCGGGGATGACCATTCTAATTTCCTCCCATGTCTTGAGTGATTTAGCCCAACTGTGTAGCTCAGTAGGCATCATGGAATTAGGGTATCTGGTAGAAAGCGCACCCCTAGATGAGTTTTACCAGCGTCTTGGTCGCCAGCAAATTTTGTTGTCAAGCCTAGGTCAGCTGGATGTACTGAAAGGGGAATTGAAAAATAATCCCCTTGTAGAAGACTGGGAGATATTACCAGAACCAGGTCGGATGCGGATTCATTTTTCAGGAGGTCAAGAGGATTGTGCACAGCTATTGCGATCGCTGGTTAATGCTGGGATTCCCTTGACAGAATTCCAGTGCTCTCAAGAAGACTTAGAAACAATTTTCCTTAAATTAGGTCATCAGCAAGCATCATAGCTCGATCATAGCTGCCTCATCACATGGCGAGTAAAAGGAGACTAATAGCGATATGGCACTTAATAATTTAGTTAACCAACTTGGGGAATTGAATCCCCAGGTGTTTCGAGAACTCAAAGGGAGTTTCAAACAGCGCAATGTCCTGATTACAGTGGCAATATCCTTGGTTGGTCAGTTGGTGATGCTGATCGGTTTTGGAAGTCAGCTACCAGTGGCTGATGGTGATCGTACCATTTATAACCGATATTGCACTGGTGTCAAAGACTATTCCAACCTTACTTGCCTACCAGATGGCTTCGGAGGTTTTGAGATTAACTGGTCTCTGTGGTGGCAAGATGTATTTGTCTGGCTGAGTATTATCGGTATCTTCAGCTTGTTGGTGGTTGGCACCTATATGCTAATCAGTGACCTCTCTAAAGAAGAAAGTCGTGGCACCTTGAACTTTCTGCGGCTTACACCTCAGTCAAGCCGGAGCATCCTAGGTGGCAAACTACTGGGGGTACCAGCATTGCTTTATCTAGCAGTTGCTTTTGCCCTACCATTGCATTTTTGGGCAGCTATTGCTGGTGAAATCCATTTGCTTGAGCTTTTAGGATTTTACACCGTTCTCGGTACCAGTTGCCTATTTTGCTATAGTATGGCGCTACTATTTGGCTTAGTTAGCAGATCTCTAGGAGGTTTCCAAGCTTGGTTAGGTTCTGGTGCTGTACTCATCTTTTTGTGGATCACGACCATGGTGATTCATGACAGTGGTGTCAGCCATTACCCAGCCGACTGGCTAACGTTGTTTAATCCCACCATTGTCTTACCGTACCTGATTGATTCTAATTCCTTTGATGGGAGTAGGATTTCTACTTATCACCGTAGTTTCCAAGATTTGCGCTGGTTTGGTATCCATATCGGTGCTAGTTTCTGGACTATGGCTGGTTTTATTATCCTCAACTACGGTGTTGGCAGCTACTGGCTTGGGCAAGGGCTAAATCGTTGCTTCCATAACCCTAAAGCAACCCTGATTAACAAGCAACAGAGTTACTGGCTGACCGCTAGCTTGCAAGCAGTGATTTTAGGATTTGCCCTCAACCCTCAAGTCAAAAACTGGCGTGGTTATACCCATGGCTTGGAGGATAATTCACAGATGCTGCTGGTGTTCAACCTGGTGCTGTTTTTAGGTCTAATTGCTGCTTTGAGTCCCCATCGACAAACCTTACAAGATTGGGCCCGTTACCGACATCAGGATCGGACTTTCCGCAAAAAAGGAGGGCTGATAGCTGACTTAATCTGGGGTGACAAAAGTCCAGCTGTGGTGGCAGTGGCAATAAATTGTGCGATCGCATCTGCGATGTTGCTGCCATGGATCCTAATTTGGCCTGCCAATGAGTACAAGATACCTGCCCTGTTCGCACTGTTGCTCAATAGCAGTATTATCATGATTTACGCCACAGTTGCTCAGTTAATGCTGTTGATGAAAGCAAAGAAGCGAGCCGCTGGTGCAGTGATCACAGTAGGAGGATTGATTCTCTTACCGCCCATTCTTTTCTCGATTGGGTCGATGCATCCCTATGATACTCCTGCTTTATGGCTATTTTCCGCATTCCATTGGAGTAGTTTGGAGCATGCTACTGCAACTAGTGTTTTCTTGGCCATCATTGGTCAGTCCCTAGCCCTAACGTTATTGAACGTACAGCTAGGACGACAATTGCGACAAGCAGGAGAATCAACCACCAAAGCCTTGCTTTCTGGAAAAACCCAATTACCAGTCACTGCTGATTAAGTTTTTTAGCCGACCTAAGGGTTTAAACGACCCTTAGGTAGAGAGTCGAGCAACTTTCGTACCCTAACCAATCACTGGATTATCAAAAGGTGCGACCCGTGGCGAATTAAATTCTTAATGGTAAGAGCGCACCTAGGGTTTTTTTATTCTAATTATCGCGAAACATTTAAACAAAACATCTACCTTGGAGTGTTTAGCATTATCTCAATGCTTCGCTCCTATTTTTTTATAATTTAATTTTTTATAATTTAATTAGCGCTAAAATCGACACCAACTAATGGGAAATCTTAAAGTCGAAGCTCAGCTATCCTACGAGAAGTTACTTAAAAGTGTTTAAAATGTCAGATTTAAATTCAGATTTAAATTAGTTGAAATTGAAATAGATTACCAGTAAAAATAGAACATCGTAATTTATTTAAATAATCAAATAGTATAGCAGTCGCCAGGGCAGTTAGGACATGACAAAAGTCTCAAACCTAAGTAAGCGCAAGAGTTTGACTTCTGACTTCTGACTTCTGACTTCTGACTTCTGCTATATTACTGTTCCCTGTTCCCTATTCCCTCAAATATAAATTTGAAACTTGATGGCAGTTGGAATTATTTAGCACTACAAAAAAATAATACCATAAATTATAAAATTATCATAAAGCCTAAATACTTAGGCTTCAAACTGGTATATAATAAGTTAATTTATTTATCTTATACTTCTAGCTGATAACTAGACGCAGACCGCTCAAAGCACAGAATAAAAGGATTTCGTCCCTTCAGCGACACAATCGTGCCAAGTTGTCTGGACAGTTCCCTATGTCGAGAGTAAACTGAAGTACAAAACCCGTACTGTAGTAAAATTAACAGTTATTCTAAAATTCTGCTCAGCTATTATCAGCAATCTAACACTATTAACAGCATAGGTGGTGCCCTTGACCCATTAAGGATTAAATTCGCCAACGGAAAGGACACCAAAGGAACTGATCTACCACTAGAGGTGATAAGCGTGCAATCCCAAGTAATCTCAACAACCCCAGCCTCATCAACTACCCCCACTCGCCGCACAGGAGCATTTGCTCTAATGGATAGTCTCCACCGTCACGGTGTGACCCATATCTTCGGCTATCCCGGTGGAGCAATTCTACCTATCTATGACGAACTATACCACTGGGAAGATGCTGGTAAAATACAGCACATCCTAGTCCGACACGAGCAAGGAGCATCCCACGCAGCTGATGGTTATGCCCGTGCTACTGGCAAAGTCGGTGTCTGTTTTGCTACATCTGGTCCGGGAGCCACTAACCTAGTTACCGGTATAGCTACTGCTCACATGGACTCAATTCCCCTAATTTGTGTAACCGGTCAAGTCGCCCGTGCTGCTATTGGTTCTGATGCCTTCCAGGAAACCGATATCTTTGGGATTACCTTGCCCGTTGTCAAACACTCTTATGTGGTGCGTGACCCGGCTGATATGGCGCGGATTGTTGCCGAAGCTTTCCACATCGCTAGCACCGGACGTCCTGGACCAGTCCTGATTGACATACCCAAAGACGTGGGTTTAGAGGAATGTGACTACGTACCTCTGGAAGCCAATACATTGAAGTTGGTGGGCTATCGTCCAACACTAAAGGGCAATCCCCGCCAAATTAACCAAGCTCTAAATTTAATTCGGCAAGCACGACGACCACTGCTTTACGTTGGTGGCGGAACCATTGGTGCTGGTGCCCATGATGAACTGCGCCAACTAGCAGAAATCTTCCAAATTCCGGTAACTACGACGTTGATGGGTAAGGGAGCATTTGATGAATCCCATCCCCTATCGGTAAAAATGCTGGGGATGCATGGTACCGCCTATGCTAACTTTGCGGTTAGTGAGTGTGACTTACTGATTGCTGTAGGGACACGGTTTGATGACCGGGTGACTGGGAAACTAGATCAGTTTGCCTGTCACGCTCAAGTGATTCACATCGACATTGATCCCGCTGAAGTTGGGAAAAACCGGTCTCCCCAAGTACCGATTGTAGGGGATGTGCGCCGGGTTTTGCAAGATATGTTGCGCCGTTACCAGGAAATGAATATCTCAGCAGAACCGAATCAAACCCAGGAGTGGCTAGCACGGATTAACCGTTGGCGTCAGGACTATCCCTTGCAGGTGCCTGAATACCCCGATAGTCTATCTCCCCAAGAAGTAATTGTAGAGGTCGGGCGTCAAGCACCTAAGGCTTACTACACCACGGATGTCGGTCAACATCAGATGTGGGCAGCGCAATTTCTTAATAATGGACCGCGCCAGTGGATTTCCAGTGGGGGATTGGGAACCATGGGCTATGGCATGCCAGCAGCCATGGGAGTCCAGGTAGCATTCCGAGATCAGCAAGTGATTTGTATTGCTGGTGATGCCAGTATCCAGATGAATATCCAGGAACTGGGTACCCTCGCCCAATATGGCATCAATGTTAAGACCGTGATTATTAACAACGGTTGGCAGGGAATGGTGCGTCAGTGGCAACAAGCCTTCTATGGGCAGCGTTATTCATCGTCAAATATGGAAGTCGGGATGCCGGATTTTGTGCAACTGGCTGAGGCTTACGGGGTTAAGGGCATGATAGTTACTAGTCGGGATGAACTACAGGATGCGATCGCACAAATGCTAGCCTACGATGGTCCTGTCTTGTTAGATGTTCATGTAACCAAAGACGAGAATTGTTACCCAATGGTAGCCCCTGGTAAGAGTAATGCCCAAATGATCGGTTTACCAGAAAAACCATTACTCAAGAATGCTACGGAGCTAATCTATTGCAGTAACTGTGGTGCCAAGAATGTAGCAAGTAACAATTTTTGTCCTGAGTGCGGCACCAAGCTTTAATCTTTGGCGTTGCTGATTAATGGGATTATTTCCGGTAATGGGTACTGGATAATAGTAATCGATAGTAATGGATAATTGGTAATTCACTATTGGCTAACTAGCCAAGTCTAATTCATATCATTCCTGAGTTCAGCAAAGCTGATCATTGCTCCTTTAACCTGACTTACTTCGCTCACCAGCGGAGTATTTTTTTTTGGTAAGTATCCTAGGTTAAATAGTAATTATTATTGGTTAGTTTAATCACTTATATACCGTTTGGTTCTGGGTTGTTCACACACCCACCTATTGCAGGAAAAGGAAAAAGTCAAGAGGCATACATAGCAGAGCTGTAAGATATCCGGAGTTTTATTGTCCAATAAAAAAAGACCATACAGGTTTACATCTCAAATACAAAAGCTATAGCACCTCAAGTAGCACCATCTGTAGCGCATTAGCTGTTCGCGTTCGCGTGCGCGTAGCGCATTAGCTAATCCTAAATTACCTGCCAGATTGGTCATAGTTGAGTGTAATCATACATAAGTTATACATTCGTATACCTTATCCCATACATTAGTCTCCGATAATCAAAACATAAGCAAATTATTATCAATTGCCAAACGGTAAGATTTATTGCTTTCAGGCATTGCTAAAAATTGAGATAACTAAAAATTCCTCTTAAGTCAACATTAATTAATTCAAACGCTTATTGCTATTGTATATGATTAATACTAAGATAGTTCGGAATGGCCTAGCTCTCCTAGCTAGTAGCTTACTATTCACCCCCACTGCTGGTTTGGCTAGCTCTGCTCGTCAGGGGCAAGTTGAAAATAAATTAATCGCAGCAGCACAGTATTTAAGAAACAGCGAGTATATGCCAACTCATCGACCGGTAGTAAATAGACTTTCCCGGAACCAAGTCGATGCATTTACCCTGGAGCTAGAAGCTGGGAAATCTTATACCTTAGTAAGTTTTTGTGATGATGCTTGTCTCGATATTGACCTAGGTCTGTATGATAACAATGGCCAAACCCTTGACTATGATACTGACTATGGTCAATATCCGATTCTTCAAGTTACCCCTCGCGGCAGTGGGAAATTTCTGGTTAAAGTGGGTATGCCCCACTGTGTGAGCTCTTCATGCTATTACGGGGTGGGGATATTCGCGAAATAGATCAAGAGGATTGATATTCCTTCCCATTTTGAAAAATTCATGCTATTATAATATGTGGTTCGGATCGACGCGATCGCAACGCCCAAACCTTGTCAGGACCGGAAGGTAGCAGCAATAAGGGATGCTTACGATAGGCGTGGACTCCGAGCCATTCTCGTAGCCACCACAAATATCGAGAACACATAGCCATAAAACCATAAACTTCGCTGCAGTTGTTGGTAAATTCAGGTTTTTTAGCTTCTGGTATCACAAGAATTGAGAGAAGTAGTGGGAGAAAACACTACTCGAAAGCGATGCATCCCTCTTTTATCTTGTGTTACCCCTTCCCTGTTCTCTGCTCCGAAGTCCCTGCTCCCTGCTCCCTGTGCCAAACTTTTGATCTAGCATAACCAGTACGGAATATCCTCTAATTCTTCGAGATCACCTCGATAATTTCAGTATCTGAAATCATTTCCCCATTATGAACTAAATCCTGATGGTTGTTGGAATTTAAGCTAACCGTGATTTCATTACTACCAGGTTCAAGCTTGCCAATATAATACCAATTGCTATAAATCCTGGTAATTTTTTGGCCATTGATGTATAGATGGCCATGTCCTTCTCCTGGTTGATGGGCTTTGCTAGCATTCTTGGGAGAAAATTGGAAGTTAGAAACCTTTATTTCTAAATTCCATCCTATCATCGGATCTGGAGACACCACTATCTCAACATCTGGAACAGGTTGACCAGAATGGATTTCCATTGTGCCATGATGATGACCCATACCTCCACCATGGTCACTACTGCTGCCAGCCTTGTGATTATGGTGATTATGCTCCATCTCTTTATTATGGTGATTACCGGTTTCGGTTTTATGACCATGGAGCTGAGCATGGGTCTTTTCAGAATCATGATCTTCATGGCTAGCGATTCCACAACCACTACCTAGTAAGCTAATAGTTAGTAAACTGGCTGCTCCTAATCTAAAAATAGTTCTAAGTGCTGAAAATAGTGCTAAGTGCTGAGGGGTAAGTAGGATTTCTTTGGGTCGGTAACTTAATAAGGTCTTGCTCATCCGATCGACAGTTTTTGTTTTAACCATGGACTTTTATAAATTGCCCATGGTAGTCTATATCAGGTCTGGGAAATTGTCAAAAGACAAGCTGTAAAACCTAGTGATTAGCTTGGGTTTTTAGTTAGTTTTATTAGTTAGTTTAGTTTTTTATTAGATATAACGGCTGATTGCACCTCAAGTAGCGTGCCCGTAGCGCAGATGCTGATTACTTACATAAACCCTCTGAGATGGAATGATCTAGTAAGCAGTAATTTATAAAGGTTAAAGGTAAGTCTAGTTTAACTTTAACCTTTACTTTTTTGATTACCAACCTACTTCTTGAGCTACTCCATACAATTCTTCTAAATGTCGGCAAAAATCACTGTAGGTTCCAATTGGGCGTGCGTCTAATCCAGTTAAATCTAAATTTTCTTCAGTACTTTTCTGTTGGAGGTCTACTCCTTCCTGCTTGTTACGCATATTTAATCTGTAAGCATTTTGGTCTGGATAAATTTCAAAAATTATCTCGATCGCGTCTTCATAGGTATCTAAGGAAAGACTGAGATCGAAGGGCTTCCCAGGTAAAACTAAGCTTATGCTGTCATAGCCTGTTACTTCTTCTGTGTAAAAAACTTGTGATTCGGACATGGTGACAATGATTTGAGTCCAGGCAGGAAAGCTAGTCATGTTTCTTCTCCTTTAGATAGTGATGGTAGGTAGTAATAGCAATGCCCCTGGGCTTAACCTGGAACTAGTATCGAACCCACTGAACACACGGATGCAATAAACACACGGATGCTACAGTTGAGCAATAGA
>NZ_JAAHIG010000164.1:0-18765 GCF_010692305.1 Moorena sp. SIO4G3
AAAAGCCCGCGCGAGCAAGATGCTCGCACTACCTTCTGTGTTTGAACGCAACTCGGTATCAGGCGTTACTGATTCTGGCTATGATTCCGCGACCCCCAATCCTGGGGGAGAAAAGTAAGTTAAAGTCCCCCCCGGTGCGCTTTCCGTAGGCGAATTTAATTCGCCACGGGTCGCACCGAAAAGTTGGGGGATAATGGTGGCATTACCAAAACCAGACGATGTAAATTAATACTTTAATAAGCAGATGCACAAAATTAATTACACATTTCCAAAAGCTCAAAGCCTTACATTGTAAGGGTTACAGAGATTGGGAGTAGGGAATTAATTTTGTAATGGTGCTTACCAACAGGGGTCTTTTTTGGGCTGGCATTTACGGACCCAACCCAAGCAGGGATTCCAGACCCAGTCACATGGGTTCCATCCTTTCGGTTTACAATCACCTCCGTTGATTTGATCCATCGCCACATCTGTATGGTTGAGCTCAGTCAAAAAGCTCTCTGATTCCTGAACATCATTAATTGTTATAAGTGCCATTGAGACAAATCTCCTGATGAATTGGTTAAGTTTGGAACGAAAATTTCCACACTCGACCCACTAGAATCCTGGAGATTCTTTTTTAGTGATTAACTCTATAGGCTCCTAGTTGGAGTTACCCATACCTATGATCGAGTTTTGGGATAATCCAAGACCCTAGGGAGTTTTAAGCACCATGTTTAACTTGGCAACCACAAACTTTGGAAGTAAGGGCACCCTGAATAAGGCAAAAACAGCTATCTTACCGATGGGGGCACAATTAAAGTTGCCACCCATTTATTTTTTTCGTTCTCTAGAGAGAATCGTAATTCATTGACTGGAGAAAATCAAGTCCTAGGGCGGCTAAATTCTTTAAGAATTATCAATTATGAAGGCTAAATTCTTCAAGAAGTATGAATTGTGAAGGGTGTATTATAAAGTAAGTATGAATTGTGAAGGGTGTATTATAAAGTAAGTATGAATTGTGACTGAATAAGGATGAATTATTAAAAATCACTAGGAATTATTAAAAATCACTAGGAATTATTAAGGATGAAGGATGGATCACTAGACCTCTTGCCAAAGTCTTGTCTTGATGTAGCCCCTCCCCACTCGCGCTTTGCATCAAGACAATGTGTTTAAGTATAGGGTTTTTATTTGAGATGTAAACATAGAATTGATAGGAAAAGTGAAAAGGTAACAGGTCAGAGGGAACAGTAGGAAAGAGCTCCGAAGAGTTTTTGATGTTATGAGAAATCAGCAAGATTGTTCATGACCTATTTGTAAATCCGTAATATCAAGTTCGGATGATTACTTATAATTAGGTTTGGCGGGTCCTCGGCCACCAGTCAAAGCAAGTCAGCCCCCCAATAAGCGTCTTGCTGACCTCAGGGGGTGACAACAAGGCTAAAAACTAGACAGGGTGTAGGGTGTGGGGGGTAGGGGGTGGGGAAAATAGAAGCGATGCAGCGCGGTCTTGGGAAGGCAGCGCGGTCTTGGGGGTTCCCCCGGAGACGAAACCTGTTTATTGTGGAGCCAAAATAGTTAGCAGGTTATGCAGAAAAGGGTTAAATATTTGTTAATAGCGATGCAGCTTCGGAACAGGGGGTTTCCCCCACTCGCGCTTTGCATGGCTGACAAGGCGACCCTATCTTACGGTAACTTCAAGGCCTGCCGACCCTTGGCCGTAGGCCACACCAAAGGCGAACGCGAACAAACCATGAGCGACTGCCGTGGTTTCCCCCACTCGCGCTTTGCATGGCTGACAGCGATGCAGCGCGGTCTTGGGGAGGCAGTGCGGTCTTGGGGGTTCCCCCCATGAGCAACTGCCGTGGTTTCCCCCATGAGCGACTGCATCAAGACAGGGAATTTGGAGTGATCCGGTGGGATAACAATCGCTCCGAAACCTGATTAAACGATCCAATGCCACCTAGCCAGCTCCTGATCTTCCCCTACACCCGTCACCCCACACCCGGTCACCCTGTAAGGCTTTGAACGCGCACGCGTGGCCTTTTGGCCAAGGCTGTTTGTCACCCCGTCAGCTTGCTGACCCAGCAATTGCTGACAACGATAGACCAATAAATCCTCGTTCGGAGTTGATATTTTTGGGGGAATGATTGGCCACAATCTCGCGTTTCCAGCGGCCACAACCTTTCCGCAGGTTGCAACTGAGTCGAATGTAACGGTAGCTCAAACAGATGAATCCCAACAGGTAACACCACATCTAATGGGATGTGCCATCCCGCTTGGTCTACCACTAGTAGCACTCGTTTATTCAAATCCCATTGAAATTCTCGGGCAAAATCTGCTAATACAAGGGTTGAACAATTGTGTATTCACCAATGGCAAAAGCCACCAATAGGTTTCTCCCGACTCCGGGTGAACAAAAGCATAGACCCACTGCTTTGTAAAACTGATATAACGCGGTATAATTAGCACGTTAACGTTTACTTCCTGCTTCTTCCAAAAACTTGGGTTGCGTGAGGGGTCGGCCCTACTCACTTACACAGGCTATCACCAAGAAGCCCGTGGGCTTTATGCTGTAAATTCACACTTGCGTTGTAATCCCTGTCCTTGACGGCACCGCAAGCGAAGCAGCTAAAAACTCGTTGTGTTAGTGGCATTTCTTGAATGTAACCACAACTAGAACAGGTTTTAGAGGATGGAAAAAACCGATCGGCAAACACTAATTCACAGCCGTACCATTCGGATTTATATTCTAGTTGGCGACGAATCTCATAGAAGGCAGAATCAGCAATAGCACCTGCTAGTTTATGATTTTTCAACATACCGGACACATTCAAGTCTTCTAACCCTATGACAGCGTGGTTCTTGCTAAGCCAGGAGGTTAATTTATCAATGGTATCTTTCCGGATGTTAGTGACTCGTTGGTAGGTTTTGGCTAGTTTCAATCTGGCCTTATCCCTATTCAATGAGCCTTTTTCTTTTCTAGCTAATTGTCGCTGAAGTAATGCTATCTTCTTTTGAGCCTTTTTGTAAGCTCGTCGATTAGGAAATACAGTTCCATCTGAGCAAGTCGCGAGAACTTTCACCCCAACATCAACACCTAAATAGTCTCTGGTTTTAACTGTAGGTTCGGGGTCAAACTCATAAGCTACAGACAAATACCAAGAGTCCGCCACTCGACTGATGGTTATTCGTTTAGTCTGGATTTCAGGTAAAGGTTCATAAGTCCTAACCCATCCAATAAAGGGAAGCTTTAACCTTCTCCCTTCAAAAACCATAACCTTACCGCAGTTATCAAGGGTAAAGCGATCATTTCGTCCTTTTTTCTTAAATTTAGGATGTTGAGCCGTACCTTGGAAAAAGCGCTTGAATGCTTCACCTAAATGCAGAAAGGCAAACTGATAAACTCTTGAACTTAGGGTAGACTGCCAGGGATAATCGGGAGCATCCCATTTTTTCACATAACACTTTAAATTATGCTTTTAATCCCTAGTATTTTCGTTAGTTTGAGCAATGGATTTGCCAAATTGGGATGCTCCCGGATAATCAGGCTTGACGTGATTGGTATAGAACTTTTTGAGCTTGTTAGTTGACAGTTTTAGTTCCTCTTTATAAGCCTCGTTCCACATCCGAAGCGCCCAATTCCAAATCCATCTTGAATAACCGGCGTGTTGAGCCATTAAGGTTTTCTGTTTGTTATTCAGTTTTAACTTGGTTTTGAAGGCTCTTTGCATAATTCGGGATCATTTTTGAACAGAGTCTTGTATTTTCTTAGTCCATACAATCGACTTGAAAAACAGTGAAGAATTGCCAGGATGTCGGGTAGGGAATCAATGTCACCATTTCTTCCCCCCCTAAGAACCGGACTTGACACTTTCATATCATCCGGCTCAAGCCTTTGACTTCTCAGACCGTGACCCTGTATGTATATGTAGATGACAGGCTCTATGTACATGGACTAAGTTTGTAGAATCGTCCGTTCCCCCATCTTTTACCCTGACTATGTGATGGGTATGTAGTTCTTCTCCATTGAACAGATTTTCACCGCATATCGGGCATTTCCATTTTTGATTCTCGGCGACTTTATAGTACTTTGAATCTTTATCCCATCGGGTTTTCCCCAATGTGGTTTTTCGTTTTTCCCAATATTTGGCTAGGGTGGGGTTGTCGGGGGATGAGGTGTCTTTGACTTTGACGTGACGTACAATCGGGATTTTAGAAATTTTATTTACCGAGTTTGTCTTTAGGTTACCACGTCTATCTTTGACTTTTGTAGCGAATATCCATTGCCTCCCTTCCAATGGTTGGTAGTATTTGTTCTTAACCCACTTCTTCCCTTTGTTGGGGTGTCTCCTGATTGCCCAATTCCATAGCATTTCATGAACCATGTGGTCAATGTAGGAGAATACCTCTTTACTAACACCCGTTCTGTAGTAGTTTGCCCATCCTATTAATTGTTGATTGATGTTTTGTATGACTATTTCTTGGGGGAGTGACTTATTTGGCTTGAGCCAGTTTCTTAATTTCTGGAGAAAAGCTAGCACTTTTTCCTTTTGTGGTTTAGTGAGAAGCTTTCCTCTATATTGGCGTAGGTTATATCCAAGGTAATTAATTCCTTGTCCTATCTGGGCGATAGAGGTTTTTTCTTTGTTTAGAGTCAGTCCCCTTTCACTTAGCCACTTTTCAACGATGGGTACTACGGCTTTGATATCTTTTTCGTTTCGAGCGGTGATAATGAAATCATCTGCGTAACGACAGTAACCGTACATGGGAGATTTCACTTTTTCCTTTTGCCCCTTGCGTTTGCCACTTTTTCTGGTTTGGATGGTTATTTTTTGATACTTCTTGAGAAGTTCATCTAACCCATCTAAAGCAATATTTGCTAGTAGTGGACTGATGATACCGCCCTGGGGTGTCCCACTTTCTGTTACGTTAAATATCTCTGCCTCAACATATCCTGCTTTCAGCCATTGTTTTATTAACTCTCTTCCTGGTAGTTTACCAATAGTTTTGAGTATAAATAAATGGTTTATGTTATCAAATGCTCCTTTGATATCCGCGTCTAATACCCATTTATCTTTTCCTCTTTGAAGTCGAAGGAAACATTGTTCGATAGCGTCGAGAGCGCTTCTTCCTGGTCTAAATCCATAGGAATTGGCTTCAAACTGGGCTTCAAAGTGCGGTTCATAGGAGTTCTTGACTACTGCTTGTAAGACTCGGTCTTTAATTGTGGGAATTCCTAACGGTCTCCTTTTTCCGTTTGCTTTTGGTATGTAGACTCTCCTAGTTGGCGATGCCTTCCATGGAGTGTTTTTTGTCATTTCCCTCACCAGTTTCTCCCTTTCTCTAGGGGTCAAAGCAGTTTGGTTGTCAATTCCGGCTGTCTTTTTCCCCTGATTCTCTTGGGTTACTCGTCTTACTGATAGTAGCAGGTTGGAGTGACTACGTAGCATGAGTTTCATTAGGCTTTTGACCTTTTTCCACTCCCCGTTCTGAGTTGCCCGATAAATTCTTTGTCTTAGTTTCCTAACGTTCCTTTTTACGGACTTCCAGTTAATGTCCGTCCATTCTAAGGTTTGTCCCTTGATTCCAATACCATTACTGGTTCTATCTTTCATCTAGGAAAGGATTCTTTACAAAGGTTTATCGTTTAAGACCAGTTGGAAGTCTGCCATCTTTCGATGTGGGGTAATTGAACCCCTATTCTCTGCATTACACAGGGACATTTGCTTTTTCCAACCTCCTTTACCCTCTGAGTGATTCATCTTCCTTGCGGTTGACTTACTCAATTAGTTTTGAGAACTCATAGGGCTTACCGTGTTTCGTGCGTAGAACCTTCGTTCCATTTGGGTTCCTCCTATACTCCGGCAGAAGCTAAGTCCAGTCGTAATTAGCGAAGACATCTAATTACTCGTCCTGCTCACCTTTTGGTCAAAGTGTATCAGCCTTATTTCACTCATCAATGGATAACGGAGCTTGGGGAGATTCACTTTCGTTAACCCTTTTGGAACTTTCCCTGGCAAAACGTACCTCTTTAGGCTGGAAGTATGTTCGGCTTTTGTGCCTTGCTATCTGCCAATTTCATTACTTACTTTTGACACCGGCGAAGTCTAAGACTCTTTTACCTAGGAACAGGAAGAAAGGATTTCCTGGAGGAGACGGCTCCTCTGTTCTTGTGGAATGAGTTCCACTATACGCACGACTTCACGTCGCACATCTTCTACCATTTCTTCTTGTGGTGAAAGTTCCTTTTCATTGAGAACAATCAACTCACACTTATTTTGTTCACAAAGCCAGTTAAACAAATCAAAACCAAATCGAGCCAGCCTATCTTTATGAGCAACAACTACTCGACTGACTTCACCTTTAAGAATTTGACTGAGAAGTTCTAGTAGTTTTTTTCGCTTAAAGTTCAATCCTCCACCAACTTCTTTAATAGTTCTGGCTTCTGGGTATAAAGCTTGCAATTGGGCCACTTGCCTGTTTAAATCTGGCTTCTGAGCATGACTAGAAACTCGACAATAAAGCACTGTTTGTTTTTTGACACTGAAGGAGTGAGTATAGGATTCTACATCATATCTCCGTTGTCCTGATGGTGTTTTAATTGCTTGGATAATTCCGGCCTTTTCCCATCTAGCTAACGTCCTGACGTTAACGCCTAGTAACTCAGAAGCTTCTTTAGGTTTAAGATACTTGGTCACCTGACTAATGTTGACAACATACTTATAGTAGCGTGTTGTACCGTAAAATGTCAACTAAGTTTTGTCTCTCTTGGTGCGCATTCACCCTTGTCGGGAAACCCGACCGGGGTCGCACCGCAACCACGCTCTATTGATGTTTGACCTGGGCAATTGGTTGTTCCCCCTCAACTGTCCAGACTCGACGCATCACTGGCAGTAGCCCCAAACGATGTTCGTCCATTCCCCAGACCTCAATGTCTGCGATCGGGTATTTGGCTTGAAGATATGCCAGGTCTAAAGGTCATTTTTTTTCCACTGCTGTTGGCGGGAGTTCGGAAGTTTCCTGATCTTGGGGTCATTGGACTATAGCGCGATAACCCATGTCCCGAAGATATTCCCATCCTCGATAACGGCTAATCCGAACTCCTGTCAATTCACTTAACCAATCCGCTACCAAACGACCGTTCCATAACCCTCCATCAGGAGCCGGTCCGGTTAGGACTTGCCACAGTTGTGCAAGTTGTAGATCATTGAGTTGAGTTGGTTTTCCCGGATTTGAGTGTCGTCGATCGCCCAAAGCATTTGGTCCGTGCTGGTTATAACGTCGCAGAAGTTGGGTTTATCTAAATTCGGCTATAACCAGTAACTTCGAGCTTCCGTTGCTGGAGTTTTCCCATCGGCAAGTAACCAGATGATTTGATAGTGACACCCGTTCCACCTCCGAGGTGCTCGCCCGGTAACGAGAGTAGAGTTCCTCCGAACTCAAATGGGATTCAACAGTGACGGTTTTTGGCATAGCGAGTGGCAATGCAATGTTTTTTCAGAGGAAGGGAAGCTTGATTATAACTAATTATCCGAACTTGATATAATTCCACTATTCAGTTGTTACCGTTGAAAGTTGGCAGGTTGAAAGTTGGCAGGTTGAACGCGATGGACGAAGTCCCGCTTTGCTGCGAAGCGCGTGGCCTTTTGGCCAAGGTTCCCTTTGGCGTTCGGTGTAGGGTAGGTTGCAGGTTTAAGGTTGGTAGGTTGAAAGTTGGCAGGTTGTTCGCCTTTGGCGTTCGGTGTAGGGTAAGTTGACGGCGTTCGTGAAGCAACGAATGATATCAAGTATAGTTGGGTCAGTTACCGATTACCAATTACTAATTACGTCAGCTGACAGCTGACGGCTGAATGCTTACCTAATTACCAATTACTAATTACTAATTACTAATTCCCAGATGTTTAAAGGTTTGCGCTGGCGTCTTCTGTTGTATTACCTGATGGTAATGGCGGCAATTTTAAGTGTATTTGGTGCGGGTGTGTATGTGTTTTTAACACAGAGTCTGTACCAGCAACTTGACAAAAAACTACGGACTTTAGCCCAATCCGCCGCCCCATCATTTACAGAAGTAGAAGTGAAAGGGAGTCAATACATTGAACAAGTTGATGAAGTCCCCTGGCGAGATATCTTTAACCGAGACCAACAAAGCCTAGAATGGTTTGATGCTAACGGTCAACTATTGGCAAGGCGAGGTGTGATTGTGTTGACTTTCCCACCAAAACTGGGTTCGTGGACTCTACAACTCCCTGAGACATCAGAGCCAATTAGGACTTTTACAATTTCTGTCTTTAAAGACACCTCGAAACCAAGCCAGCCATCCCTAGAGGGGTATATTCGAGCCAGTCAATCCACAGAGGATGTAGAAATTGTCCAAAGCCAACTATTTTGGGGATTAGGAATGGGAGGAATGATCGCTCTAGGGTTTGTTGGTATCGGTGGACTTTGGCTGACCCAGAAAGCTCTTGAGCCGATTGAGCAAAGTTTTAAGCAGCTTAAACAGTTTACTGCTGATGCCTCCCATGAATTGCGCAGTCCTCTGACAGCAATTAAAGCCTCTGTGGATGTGATGCGAAATCATCCTGAGCGCATTCATCCCAAGGATGCTAAGAAGTTAGTGGCTATTGCTAGCGCTACAGATCAGATGAGCCACTTAGCAGAAGACT
Organism: Moorena sp. SIO4G3; assembly: GCF_010692305.1. Taxonomy (NCBI): domain Bacteria; kingdom Bacillati; phylum Cyanobacteriota; class Cyanophyceae; order Coleofasciculales; family Coleofasciculaceae; genus Moorena; species Moorena sp. SIO4G3. Next base: position 8,646 of record NZ_JAAHIG010000164.1, read on the forward strand.
TACTATTTTTAGCTCGTACTGATGCAGCCTTGTCAATTCCGACCCGAAAGTCAGTCCCAATTTCCCTCAATACAGTTTTGCAGAATGTGGTGGAATTGCTAGAATCATTTGCTCAAGATAAGCAGATTTCTTTGGAATATAACTGCCTGACAACAGTCTCTGTAATTGGGGATGAAGGGCAACTGACCCGTTTATTTTCCAACTTGCTAGAGAATGCCCTGCAATACACACCCTCTAAAGGAAAAGTGGTTGTTACTGTTGTCAAACAGAATCGCTGTGCCCTGGTCATGATTGAGGATACTGGCATTGGTATTGCCCCTGAACATCAGCCGTTTGTATTTGATCGCTTCTGGCGTGCAGATAAAGCTCGTTCTCGCCGAGAGAGGGGTACCGGGTTGGGACTTGCGATCGCTCAAGCAATCACTCACAGTCATGGGGGAAAAATCACCCTTACCTCTCAGGTTGGGGTTGGTAGCTGCTTTGAGATACGTTTACCGCTGGTTTAGGAAAATAGCTTCTAGGTTGGGATTTTATTGTCTGATTATTATAGCATTATCCTAATCTCTAATCTCTAATGCCTAATGCCTAATCCCTAATCTCTAATCCCTAACTTCCTTACCGACTTTTTTACTTTTGGGTAATAATCTCAAACTATGAAGCCCAGGAAATCATCAATTTAGTTGGGAGGTACTGTGGTGAATCAAATGCAGCAAATACTAAACAATAACAATAGTTCCGGGTTAGGGTGGGTATTTCAAGGCTTGATTCTAGCAGGTCTAACCCCCCAACAGGCACAAGATGAAATTCAGGGTAATTTAGACTCTGGCACCCTCAAAATTTTCGGGGAACTTGCCAAAACGTCTATAGGTAGATTGTGCCTAGGAGGAAATCATCCTTGTTAGGTGCGCTTTCCGTTGGCGAATTAAATTCGCCACGGGTCGCACCTCTTGATGCAAAGCGCGAGTGGGGGAAACCACGGCAGTCGCTCATGGGGGGAACCCCCAAGACCGCGCTGCCTTCCCAAGACCGCGCTGCATCGCTCTTATACCAATACCAAATACCAATACCAATTCTCTAAATACCTGCAACAGATAAACTGCCCCTTTTGGGAATGGGGAATGGGGAATGGTGGGAAAATTTGGTTAATTAATCATGAGGCTTCCAGACTTGATATAACTTAGCTTTCCAATCAGTGAGAGTGTTGAGAGTGTATAGTTATCAATTTTTAACCATTCATTAATTAATAGGTTTAGACAACCGATCTGGTTTGATAGTGATGATGACTATATCTCGATCACTATACCTCGAACAATTAGTTGGAAAGCGTCAACTATACCTAGCATTCAGGAGAGATGATCTAAATGAAAACTCGCATTAAGTTGCTAACAGGTATTCTGGGATTAAGTGCTCTGATCAGTTTCCCTGCAATAGCGCAAGAAAAAACAGAAAACTCAGTTAAAGATGCTCTCAATGGTGCAACTGAGTCTATGACTGAGTCTATGGTAGAAAGCGCCCCCGATTCCTTGAATAAACCCCTTCAAGAGGGTAAAAAGGTAGAAATGCCAGCTACCACTGAAACTGAATCTACAACCAGTAACCTAGTAGAGCAAGCTGCGAGCAATGATCAATTCCAAACCCTTGTCAAAGCAATTGAGGCAGCGGGCTTAACGGAAACCTTAGCAGGTGAAGGACCCTACACAGTATTTGCTCCCACCGATGATGCTTTTGCTGCACTGCCAGCAAAGACCTTAGACAGTCTATTACTACCAGAAAACAAAGAAGTACTGGTAAAGCTGCTAAAGTATCATGTTGTAAGTGGTGCAGTTCCTAGCAGTGAAATCCAGTCGGGAGAAATTACCACTATCGCTGGAAAATCAGTGACAGTACAAGTAGGTGAAGACGGTAATGTTAGTGTCAACAATGCCCAGGTAACTCAAGCAGATATTGAAGCCACTAACGGCATTATTCATGTTGTTGACCATGTAATTCTGCCCTCAAGATCTCATGCTCAATCGGAACCAGAACCAACAGGAGTCATGGGAAATTCAGATTTAGAAAATTCAGCTCACTAAGTTTGGTGTTTTTGGGAATTATATCCCGTATGTTTGACTACTTAGTAGTCAGGTTAATTCGGAAAGTAAATCGTTTAAATAGTGTAAGTGTTAACTTTATAATTAACACTTAATACGTCCCAATTTGCCTGAATAAGAAGTAATCAACCGGACTCAATTGGAGTAAATAAAAGTAGAGAACAAGGAGAAACTAAAGATGAATAAGTTGATGCCAATTTTACTAGGTGGAGTGATTCTGTTTGGTGCTGCTGCTTGCGATGAAGCTAAAACAAGTGATGAAGCCTCCTACTCTATAGATCAAAAAGATGAAGAACTAGTCACCTTACGGCCTGAAGGAAACCAAGGGGATGCCATGCTCCAAGGAACCCAAGAGGAAATCGAGTCCAAGATTGGAACTACTCAAGAGCAAAATCAAGCCTTGGGTAACTTAGAAAACCTTGATGATGATGACCAACTAGCCAATTTAGTACTCAATAATTTGGCAACCAATCTCCCCAATAGCCAGTTAGAAGTTGAAGCGGCAGAGGGAATTGTGACTATCTCAGGAAAAGTCTCGTCTGATGATCAATTGAGTCAGATTGCACCTTTGGCAATCCAGGTTGAAGGTGTTCAGAGCGTGGATGTTCAAGCTACTGTCAAAGAGCCAAACAGCTGATCGCTGATCTGGTCAAGTACCACTCTGTTGTTGCCAATGTTACCTAATTGATGTAATTATCTAATCCATAGAGAGGAGTTAGTCGCCTATTGCTGTTGCCATAGTGGTAGGCGACTTTTGTTGTTGAGTGTTCCTCGGCTTTAATTCATGCTGTAGCCATCCGATTGGAGTTGTGAAACAGTGTAAAAGCGGAAAGATGGGGAAGATGGTTAAAAGGAGAAAGAGGGTCAGGAGGGTGAAAATGCTTAGGTACGCTTTACGTGATGGCGAACGCGCCCCGCGTGACCTACGGTCAAGGGATTGCTCGCCATCACGGGTCGCTCTTGAAGAATAGTATCCCGTGTTATTGTCAATAAATTAATTACCATGGCTATACATAGCAATTGATTGTGATTGCAGCAAGGGTAAGAATACCGATAAAAAGATTAAGATTGGCTTGGATTATCGGTGTATCGGTGTTTATAGCAATCTTGTATGATTCCTCAACAGTGACAGTTCACAACTCAAACTGATGAACTAGGGGAGTATTGTTTGCCTAGGAATTAGGATTGCTATATCCTTGTGGTGCTCAAGGGGGATAGGATTGTTGATAAAGTCCCTAAATTTCCCGATCAGGTGCAACTTAGTATGATCATCAAGTCAATCCCTGTTGAAACCATAACCGCCCAGCAGATGATTGATACTTGTCTTCGCATGAACAGTCTTGGTATCAATCAAGGTACCAGTGGTAATGTCAGTGTCAGGGTTAGAGACAGTATCGGTGAGGCAATAGCAATTACTCCCAGTGGACTAGACTACGAAGACCTAACTCCTGATAAACTCTGCAAAATTTACTTCGGCAAAGACAAAGAACCTGTTTTTGCTGAGAATAATCGTTATTTACCCAGCAGTGAATGGCGATTTCACTATGACATACTTTTGAATCGAACTGATGTCAATGCTATTGTCCATACTCATAGCATCCATGCTACAGCATTGGCTTGTATGGGTATAGCTATACCCAGTTTTCATTATATGGTGGCTAGGACAGGTGGGAGCAGTATAAAAGTAGCTGATTATGCTACCTTTGGCACTCAAGAACTTAGCAACAACGCCCTAAAAGCACTGGGAAATTCCCTTGCCTGTTTGTTAAAAAATCATGGTATGATTGCCTGTGGCAAAGATATAAGGCACGCTCTGAAAGTCGCCCAAGAGCTAGAAACCTTGGCTCAAATGTATATCAAAATCCTCAGTGTTAACAAGATTTATGGAGAACCTCAATTATTGAGTGAGGAAGAAATGCAGATAGTTATAGACAAGTTTAAAACCTATGGAGTTCAGCCAAACATTGAGAATGGGTGATTAGATAGTAATATTTTATAGAATTTATCAAATAATCAAATAGTTTAGGTACACAAGTTTTGGATTTTAGTAAATAGGGAATAGGGAATAGGGAATAGGGAATAGGGAATAGGGAATAGGGAATAGCGGATCTGGTAAAAAATAGGTGTTTAGAGGATATCTGAAAAGTTTTTTGATACTGAATTTTGCCCCCCTAGCCCCCCAATTCTGGGGGGAACAAGAATCAATTTGTTGCTAAAAGTCCCCGAAAATTGGGGGATTTAGGGGGCTTGAATGTAGCAAATGAGACTTCTCAGACAACCTCTTAGAATCTAGGTGTATGGAATCTCATTAATATCAGAAGCTCTATAGATATTACCATAGGGATAATTAGGAATACCAGAAATGTTGAATCCACCTAATTATGTAAATAACATTAGACACACTACACCTATAACACGCCAGATAACTTCACGAAAATACCATCTTATAAAACCAATGGACATAGCTAATATTTTCACACATAAAAGCTTGTAAATATCGGAGCTTGTCTAAAAGTTTATTGCCGAAATATTTCGGAATAACAACTAATTGTAATAAGACATAAGCGATGAGACAGGTATAGATTTGAATCTCAATTCCATTAACATTCTTTGTTATTAATCTATCGAGTTTTAGATGCATCTTCAAAAACTTCCAGAACAACTCTATTTGCCACCGTAAACGATAAAAATTCCCAACTTCTTCATTACTTATTCCTGATTCACCTGCTTCTGGTAGGTTAGTAACTAGTCTAAATTCCGTCTGAGTTTCGACATCACAAAAGTTGACCACTCTCGCTTCTACTTGATCTTTTTCTGTTCCGATTAGGTTCTGCCCATCCTCCAACATTTCTAGCTTGACATTGTTTTTAATTCTTAAGACAAAATAACGATTATCTTTGCTCTTTAGGGTTTGGATTCTCAGCAAACTCGCAAATCCTCTATCCATTACACTGACTCCGTTTTTGGGAGTTTCTTCTAGTGTTAAGTCCCCATATTTGCTATCGTGCCCTTGGCCAAAATGAACCAGTATTCCCCCTCTGCCGTTAATAAATTTAATCCACTAAATAGTTTAACTTGATGAAATCCTTGATTCCATAACAACTTACTGGTCAAGGTAACTATTCTTGAATCTATAGGAAACAATGCTAATTTATTTTTATCTATCTTTTGGCTTTTTTTGAGATTATTTATTAAGTCAACGAACAAATTATAAAACACCATTGGATTTCTCACTTTGCTCGCCTTAGAAAAAGTCGATATGTCTACGTCTATACCACGCACATTTAGACGCTTGAATAAACTTCTCATACTAATTTGGCTTTGATCTAGAACAAATTCTAGCCAGGTTGACACAAATAAGAAAGTATTGAGGACTGGATAATCATCATCAGGTAGTTTCCCTAGGTGTTTTTTGACTATTTTTGGAAAATTTGATATCATCGAAATAACATTTTGTTTTTTTTGTTAGCCTCTAGTTTATCAAATTAGAGGCTATTTGTCTAGGTTTTTAATTGTCATTCAACATTTGTGTAGGGATACTATAGTTAAAGTATTAACAAAATTCAGCAAAAAATTAAAATAAGTTAACAATCGTAAATAAAATATTAATAAAATCTATATTTTTAGTTAAATTTTAAGTTGACAATCCACCATTAGAATTGAGGCTAGCCACTGTTGACGATTTTCTCCAAATATCTGGCAGTATCTCCAAAAATATGTTATACTTTGATGAGTAATCTAGTGTCATTGAAAACATTCTGGTTCCTTGAATTGAAGCCGAAAACCAAAGCTTTAATGATAGTGGTTGCGTTTTCTATTAAACACAGATAATAATTGCGCCAAGAGCGGAACAAAACCGATCTTGGCCTTGGGAGATACCCCCTGGCTGCGAGAGCAGCTTGCATTAGTGGGCTAAAATCTGCAAAGTAGATTTTGGTAGCTAAAAAGTATCGGATGTCATAAAAAATCAACTTAACAACAGGAGACTATTATGGTCACCGCCCCTACACCAAAGGCAACACCAAAGCCAACGGTCAAAATCGGTCAAACTCAGCTGCTGATTAACAACGAATGGGTAGACAGCACCTCCGGGAAACGATTCGAGACGATTAACCCTGCTACAGGAGAGGTGATCTGTGATGTGGCTGAGGCTGATGCCCCAGACGTTGATAAAGCAGTAGTGGCGGCTAGGACAGCCTTTACCAGTGGAGACTGGCCGAAAATGTCGGCCACCCAGCGGGGGGAGTTACTCTACAAGCTAGCTGACTTAATCGAAGCCAACAAGGAAGAAATAGCACGGCTGGAAACCCTAGACAATGGGAAGCCCTATCGTGATTCCTTTAATGCAGATGTGTCTCTAGTCATTGCCTGCTATCGGTACTATGCTGGCTGGGCAGATAAGATTCAAGGCAAAACAATTCCCATCAACGGACCCTACTTCTGCTACACGCGCCATGAACCTGTGGGAGTGGTTGGTCAGATTATTCCTTGGAACTTTCCACTGTTGATGCAAGCTTGGAAGTTAGGCCCAGCATTGGCAGCTGGTAACACCGTGGTGATGAAAACAGCGGAACAGACTCCTTTATCAGCGTTGCGGATCGGTGAACTGATTGTGGAAGCAGGTTTCCCTCCTGGTGTGGTGAATATTCTTTCAGGCTATGGACCAACCGCTGGGGCTGCGATCTCACATCATATGGATATCGATAAAGTTGCCTTTACCGGCTCCACTGAAGTAGGGCATCTAATTATGGAAGCTGCTGCCAAGAGTAACCTCAAGCGCATCACTCTAGAACTTGGTGGTAAAAGTCCTAACATTGTCTTTGCTGACGCTGACATGGATAAAACCATTGAGGGCGCTCACTTTGCCCTGTTCTTTAACCAAGGACAGTGCTGTTGTGCTGGTTCGCGACTGTTTGTGGAAGAGAAGTGCTATGACGAGTTTGTAGACAAGTGTGTGAAACGGGCGCAAAATCGTACAGTTGGTGACCCGTTTGATGCTAACACAGAACAGGGACCCCAAGTGGATCTCGAACAGTTCAATAAGGTGATGAGCTATATTGAGTCTGGTCAGCAGGAAGGAGCTCAGATGTTGTGTGGTGGTGGTCGAGTTGGCGATCGCGGTTACTTCATCGAACCGACAGTGTTTGTTGATGTCCAAGATCAGATGAAGATTGCCCAAGAAGAAATCTTTGGACCAGTGATGAGCATTATTAAGTTCAAAGATATGGATGAAGTGATTCAGCGGGCAAATAATACTATGTATGGCTTAGCCGCAGCTGTATGGACAAAGGATATTACTAAAGCTCATGCGATCGCAAACAATGTCCGTGCTGGTACTGTCTGGGTGAATTGCTACGATGTGTTTGATGCCGCTGCTCCCTTCGGTGGTTTCAAGCAGTCTGGGATTGGTCGTGAACTTGGGGAGTATGGCTTGCAGCAATACACCGAGGTCAAGACAGTTACGGTTAAATTGTAGGATTGTACCAATCTCAAAGCCTGGTTTTTACTATCAATAACCCAAAAAGAAAGCTACAGGATAGTTAGTTGGTAATTTAGGACAAGTTAATGGGTAATGGGGAATTTTAAGCCAATTTCCTATTACCCATTACTTTATGCTGTGCTCAAGCTTCAATTTAAAGTTCAGGTAAGCATTGAGCGGTCAGCGGTCAGCGGTCAGCGGTCAGCGGTCAGTGGTCAGCTAAAGGCTCACCCTGGGCGAACAGCTTTGTGGAACAGGGTTCTAACCTGTGACTTAACTCAGATTAAACAAATGGTTACCTGTTGTCAGCCATGCAAAGCGCGAGTGGGGGAAACCCCCTGTTCCGAAGCTGCATCGCTTATTCAAAAGTACCGATCTAGTAGCACCATCTGTAGCCCATTAGCTGTTCGCGTAGCGTGTGCATAGCACATAAGCTGATAGCTGATAGCTGATAGCTTACGTTATTTTTTAAGATTTCTTGATCCGGATCAATTTAGAAAACAAAAGTGTTCAGTGTGAGTTTTCGAAGGAGCAGTTTATTAAATTTTATTAAGCACCATTGGCTTAAATCCACTAACATAGAAGAGAATTGGAGAAAAGGGCTAATTAGAGAGATTCAGAAGGTTTCATGAAATACGGAATTGATATTGGTCACAACTTGCCCCCTGATACAGGAGCTCAAGGTATCAGAGTAGAAGATGAAATGACTAGAGACGTGGGAACTAGAGTAATTTCCAAATTGAGAGACTTGGGACATCAGGTAGTTGAATGCAAGCCTAAGAGTGCGAGTACTTTGGGCAGCTCGCTGCGGCAACGGTGCAATATTGCCAATGCTAATCGAGTTGATCAGTTTGTTTCAATTCATTTTAATGGGTTTAATGGTCAAGCTAATGGGGTAGAAGTATTTGCGATTAGTGATACTGCCAAAAAAATTGCCCAGCCAGTTTTAGAAAAAATAGTCGAGTTGGGTTACTTCAATAGAAAGGTGAAAAATGGCTCTCATTTATATGTCCTCCGATATACCAATATGCCAGCAATTCTGATAGAAAGCTGCTTTTGTGATTCCCAGAAAGATATGGCACTCTACGATCCAGAAGTATTAGCTAATGCAATTGTTAAAGGATTAACAGGAGAAGAGCCACCCACTACTAAATCTTCCTCTGACGATAATGTGCTGGAATTACAAAAATCTCTCAATCGCCTAAAAATCAAAAGTCCTGCTGGTCAGCCATTAGTAGAAGATGGATCTCTTGGTCAGGGGACTATCGCAGCAATAAAAACATTTCAAGCTATTGTGGGAATTAACCAAACTGGAATTGGTGACTCGACGACATGGCAGACTATTAATCAGATTCTTGAGCAACCCATACTTAGACCTAATCATGCTGGAGGGACCACGGTAAAATATCTCCAACGTCGGGTGGGAACTCAGGCAGATGGTATCTTTGGTTCAGGCACCGCAAGTGCTGTGATCAGATTTCAGAAACAACAAGGCTTAACGGCTGATGGTATCGTCGGACCACAAACTTGGAGTAAATTGATTGACTAGCAAGGCTTTGAGCCACGTTTACCATTCAACAAGCAGTTGCCTCACGTCTCACCCGATCGGGGAGCGTGAGATTAATGGCGGACAGGAATTATATTATAATAATTATATTAGCTCAAGGTAAATTGTTAGGAATATTACTCGTTATTAGTATAGTTTTCCGTTAACAGGATAAGATAGTCTAATGCTCCATATAATCGGGACAATTTATCAATCGTAAAATTTTCGATATTTTGAGTGAAAATGTCCCTTTGTAATCGTCCAAACTGCCATAAATTACCATCAGTAACTATGCCGTAAACAGGACGTTGAATATCTTGAGGTGCGACCCGTGGCGAATTTAATTCGCCAACGGAAAGCGCACCTAAGATTTTTTGGGAAGCTACCAACTCGGCAAGGCATTGCCCCCAACCTTGTTGAAAATCATTTTTCTTCGCTTCAATAAGCGATGCAGCGCGGTCTTGGGGGTTTCCCCCATGAGCGACTGCATCAAGAATAATAACTAAGGGTTTTTCTAAAACCGTTTTTCCTAATTCCGATTTTGTCGAAAATATATAGTCAGGAGTACCTGACAAAACTTGATCATAGAAGATGCTTTTTTGAATCCAGAAAGCATAGGTTTGATAGTATTTTTTATAGAGTTCTCGCAACAATGGTGAAATGATAATTTCACTCCGGGACGCTTCCGAGCTGAATACATCTATTGTTTCTTTATAAAACTCTAGGTCTTTCAAGAAAATTTCGGGTGGTTCAGTGTCTTGAGAAACTATAAATGTTCCTTCTTCGTATTTAATTTGATAGTGTTTCTGTACATCAGCTATAGTTTTAAAGTCACTAAATGCCATAGTTGATCAGTCTCCTGATTGGGTCTAATCATATCTTAGACATCACACTATATCGTTATGATATTGAAACAGATGTACGGCGTAGCCTAAGAGACTGTTGATCAAGTAAATTAAAAAGTATATCTTAAGACAGCGATTAGTCGCTGACTGTATATAAAGA